>CAZKGB010000095.1:0-8515 GCA_964551935.1 uncultured Lentimicrobiaceae bacterium
ACATACCTGGATTTAAAGAAAATAGGGGTTAAACGCCAGGGTTTTAAACAGAAAGTAAAACCGCAGAACAGGGTTCTTATACCAGCCTGTTCCAGCTAAAAGGAGTTAGGCGGAAGGTTATTGTTACTCTTTGCAAAGCTCATCAAGAAACACTTTGTGCAGCGGAAATAGGGTGCTAAGCTGTTTTTTTGACCCCATCTCAAAATCTTCAAAGTTAAAACCGGGACTTACGGTGCAGCCGGCTAAGGTGTAATTGCCAAGTGGCCTTGATGCAAACCAACTTCCGGCAGCTATGGTAACTTGTGGAAGTGCCTCGGGTGAAGTGTTTAACCCGAGGATGTGTTTTTTCAACTCTCCCGAAGGGGTAATCTCGATAATTTCTAAACCATCACCGTCATAAAAATGCCACAGCTCGTCCGATTAAATACGGTGGAAAGCTGAAAAATCTCCTTTCTCCAAAAGATAATAGATGGCTGTTGAGAAGTTTCTGCTACCGGGAAACCTTTCGGGCAGGGCTTCTTTTCCAATGGTTTCTTTCGAGCGGTAAGTCTCTTTAAACCATCCCCCTTCGGGGTGTGCCTGCAGGTTTAAGTTTTTAATCCAATAGTTTGAATCTCTAGTTGGCATTTTTGCTTTTTTCCAGATTTTTAATACTCTTCTCTTCGTTGAAAACCCAAACTACCCTGAAAGTAATCATACTGTTGTTTTGGTTCATATTTTGCTTTACACCGCCAATGGTTTCAAGGAGTTGGTCTTCGGTACCCGACCAAATTGATGTTAGTGAATAAGCATAGCGGATGTCCATTTTTAGTTGTTGATAAATCCTGAATCTGAAATTGGCAATCCAGTCGATATTGTCCCGGGCATAGTAGCCATCGTTAATGCTGTTGCTGAGTGTTCGTCCGTTGACGACCCACTTAACTCCTACCAACCGCGAATAAGAAGCGCCCATCCCAAAGGTGTATTTTCCCTTGTCGGTGTACTGAATAAGAACCGGAATTTCGGCATAGTTAAGACGGGTAAGATACATGGGCCGGGCGCTGTCGGGTTGGCCGTAATTTTTATAAGCTCCCTTTTGATTAAACAGTATCTCAAAAGTGGTGGAGAAATTATGACCCAGCGGAATAGCAGCTCCTACACCAACCTGTACCCCCGGTTTGTTGAACTTAAACATGCCGTTGTTAATCCTGTCGCCTTCCACTTTGCTAAAATTAAAACCACCTATAACTTCGCCCTGAATAATTTGTCCCCTGGCAGTAAAGACGGCGAGCGTTAAAAATATCAGAAGTAGAATAGAAATGTTATTCCGCATGTTTTTCTGTTTGGTTCGATAACGCAAAAGTAGGATAATAATTGCTTTTTTTTTAATGGGATGATGGTTAAATTTCTCTCAGTGTCAACCCAATCCTTTTTCTTCCCGGGTCAATTTCAAGAATTTTTACCGTTACCTGCTGATTTAGTTTCAGGTATTTACCGGGGTCGTCTACATACTCGTCGGCAATCTGGCTTTTATGGATAAGCCCGTTTTCTTTGATGCCTAAATCGACAAAGGCACCGAAGTTGGTGAGGTTAATTACGATGCCGTTTACTATCATGCCCTCTTTCAAGTCGTTGATGGTACGTATATTTTTGTCAAACTCAAAAAGTTTAAACTGTCTGCGCGGGTCACGGCCGGGCTTTTCCAGCTCTTTAAGGATGTCGAGCAGTGTGGGGAGGCCGACCTCTTCCGTGATAAAATCTTCAGGATTTATCTTTTTCAGTAACGCTTTGTTGCCGATAAGCTCATCAGCGTTGACCTTTAGTTTTGTGGCCATTAGCTTAACAACAGGGTAACTTTCCGGATGAACGGCACTTCTGTCGAGTGGATTACCCCCGTTTTTTATCTTCAGGAATCCTGCTGACTGCTGAAAAGCTTTGGCACCCATTCCTTTTACCTTTTTTAGTTCTTCGCGTGTGGTGAAATCGCCGTGTTCTTTTCTGTAATCTACTATTCTGGATGCTAAAACAGGTCCCAGTCCCGAAACATTGGTAAGCAGCTCTTTGCTGGCGGTGTTCAGTTCTACGCCAACGGCGTTAACACAAAGCTCAACCGTTGATTGCAGACTGTCGTTCAGCAACTTTTGATTAACATCGTGTTGATATTGTCCCACACCAATGGATTTGGGGTCAATTTTAACCAGTTCCGAAAGGGGGTCCATCAGTCTGCGGCCTATGGATACCGCTCCCCGTACCGTAACATCGTAATCGGGAAATTCTTCCCGTGCTGTTGCCGAGGCAGAATAGACCGAAGCTCCGTTTTCGTTAACCATTACGGCGGTAATATCCTTATTGAACTTCATTCTTCTAATCAGTTCTTCCGTTTCACGGCCTGCCGTTCCGTTGCCAATGGCAATAGCTTCTATGTGATAGGCATCCACCAGGCTGCTGATTTTTTTCATGGCCATTCCCTTTTCGTTTTGTGGCGGATGCGGGAAGATGGTTTCGTTGTGAACAAGGTTGCCGTTTCGGTCGAGGCAGACCACTTTGCACCCTGTGCGGAACCCCGGATCGATGGCCAGCACGTTTTTTTGCCCTAAAGGAGGTGCCAGTAACAATTGCTGCAAATTGTCGGTAAAAACCCGAATGGCCTCTTCATCGGCTTTCTGTTTCAGCTTTCCCCGATATTCTGTTTCGATGGAGGGAAAGAGCAACCGCTGAACACTATCTTTCAGCGCCATCTCTTTTTGTTCGGACGCATCGCCGGAACCCTTGATGATAAACCGCTTTAGCTTTTCAATCGCCCACTCCTTGTCGGGGCTGATCTTTAGTTTCAGGAACCCCTCTTTTTCTCCCCTGAACATGGCCAGTACCCGATGCGACGGGGCTCGCCCGGCGGCTTCACTCCACTCGAACCAGGCTTTGTACTTTTCGCCCTCTTCTTCTTTGCCTTTGGCAACTTTAGAAACGATTGTTGCTTCCGTTTCAAAAAGTCGGCGTATGGTGTTTCTGGCTTTAATGTTTTCGCTGATCCATTCGGCTATAATATCACGGGCTCCCTGAAGCACCTCCTTGATGGTTTCAACGCCATTATTTTTACTGATAAATTGTGTGGCGGCATGTTCTAACGAAGTGATGTTTTCAGAATAAATCATTTTGGCAAGGGGTTCCAGTCCTTTGTCCTTGGCAATGGTGGCCCTGGTTTTGCGCTTTGGTTTGTAAGGCAGGTAGAGATCTTCCACCTCGTGAATGGTTTCTGAAAGCCTGATTTGCTCTTTGAGCTTGTCAGTCAGTACCTGCTGCTCTTCCAGACTCTTTAATACGGCTGCTTTACGTTCGTCAAGTTGTATCAGTTGTTTCCATAACTTCTCCAGTTCCAGCAACTCAAAGTCAGCCAGGTTGCCGGTTTTTTCTTTTCTGTATCGTGCAATAAAAGGGATGGTGGCTCCCTCTTTCAACAACGAAAGGGCATGGTCGATTTGCCAGGGTTCTTTAGCCAGCGTGCGGGCTATCTTTTTGATCGTCTCTTCCAAAATGGTTCTGTTTTTTGCAAAGATAAATTTAATGGGATAACGTTGATTGGTGAGATTGTTTTTAGTATACTTGTACTTTATTTTATGATGTTGTTACAATTTAAGTTTAGCGTTTGAAAGAGAGTTTTAATAAGGAAAAAGTTGGGTTAACCGACATTGCTCACGAGTTGAAGGTGTCGGTATCAACGGTGTCGCGTGCCTTGAATAATCATCCGCGTATTAGTAAGAAAACCAAGGAAAAGGTGCGGCAGGTTGCTACCCGGTTGGGTTATTTTCCCGGAATTCCGGAACTGATGACGCCCGACAGAACCGATGCCGTGGCTGTGGTAGTGCCTTCTGTCGATTCGTGTGTCTATCGTGAAATTGTTGCCGGTATTGAAAAGGTGATGGGAGAAAAGGGGTATCAAACATTTTTAATTGACTTGAAGGGGGAGGAAGCTCAGGAAGCAACTTTTTTTAAAACCTTTCGGAACTACGGCCTAAGCGGAATCATTCATCTGAATTCAAACCGTTTGCTGTCTGAAGGTTTTTACAAGGGTATCCAAAAGGATTCCATTCCTTTGGTAACCATTTTTGACTCGGAACACAACTCGAAAGTTAACCGAGTGGTGCCTGACATGTTTCAGGGCGTTACTAAAATAGCAAACCATCTGAAAGCTAACGGGATAAAAAAGGTTACAATTATTTTAGAGGATAAAAATAATGCCTTTGATTATCATTTGGTTTCCTCGTTCGAGATGGTGTTTGATGGCTTGGAGTTTTCTGATAACCGATTACAGACTGTTTATTTAGGAAAAAGAGACGAACAGTTTGCCAAGGATGCGGCTGATTTGATTGCCGCGAATAGAAATGGTGGAGCCCTCCTTGTAAAGGGGATGGATCATGCGCTTGAACTCGCTATGCTTGCTCAGAAAAATGGTGTGCATATTCCGGAAGATATGATGCTGATAGGCGTTGGGGCTGATTGCGTTCCGCGTAGCTTAACAGCGGGCATCGCCATATTGAAAGTGCCTGCCCGTGAGATGGGTCAGGAGGCTGCCGGACTGTTGTTAAGTAGGTTGCAAGGCGAAGATGTTTCCGTCAACACGGTGGTTACGCCGGTTAGCTTTATTCTTAAGCAATCGGCTATACGGATCAAGAAGTGAGGTTTTGTGTCTATTTCAAAATTATTTTTTCAGGCTTTAAGTAGCTATTTCCTTCTGGTTTAAGCCGGACAAAGTAGAGCCCTTTCGGTTTGTCGGACAGGTCGATGGAAATTGTTTGGCAATCGTGGCTGCTTTCGCGATAAACAGTTTGTCCCATGCTGTTAACAATCTGAATTAAACATTTGTTATCTAAGTAAAGGTTGTTAATTTTCAAAGTTACTATTCCTTCTGACGGGGTGGGGAAGAGTTTAAATATCCGCGAAGGAGCCACGGGCATTTCAGCGGTACCATTTAATATATTGCACGATGGAACCCAGTAATTTCCCGATATAGTAATCATCGACAACAATCTTAACGTGTTATCGTAATACCCGCCACTGGCAGTATTTGCCAATAGAATTTTTGCATACAGTTTGTCAAGCCATTCCTGGTTGGTAGTGTCCAGCATGGCACCAACGGTAAAAGGGGCGGTAAACGAATTGTCGCTCCAGCCTGCTGCCACACTGCCATCGAGGTAATAGCCGGCGTGAACATTGTTGACACTGCCATTGGTTGCCTCAAACAGCCATTTGTCAATTTTTAATACTGCCTCTTTGGCTCTCTTATCCCCGAATATCAAATAGTCGTTAGCAAGTCGCCATGGGTCACGGCAGGCGTTGTAGGAGTAATTGCCATCGAGGTTGCCTTCCAAATAATAGGGGTTAGCCGGTTTGGGGTGACTGTCCACATCGATGATAAAATCGGGTAACAGTCCCGTTTGAGGACTGTAGTTTGTTTGGATGGTGTCAATGAGGGTGTAACACTCGTTAACCACATCGTACCACGCGGTGTCGTGTATGGCGCAGCTAAAGGCTCTGAAATGGTCGGTGATAAAGTCGGAGGTACGGGTACCGGTTGCGTAGCTGCCGTTTCGTACCCAGTCGCCCAGCTTGATGGAGGCATAATCCTGATTGATGTCGCCTTCCGACGCGTTGTCGCCCATGAGGTCTTTAATAATCAGTAGCGCTTCCTGGAAATAGTTGATGGTGCCGCCACTTCCCCATTGAGCGTGTGCCAGCAACAGGCCGAAAGCAATGTCCATGTCGCCATCGGTGGCCGAGTCGGGCCCCCCTGAATTAACACATCCTGTTATCTGTTTCCAGGCCATCAGGTGCGGCATAATGTGGCTGGGATGTGCCTTGTAATAGCGGTACAACCCGTCAAAGATTGTTTTTGCATCGGGGTCGTAACCGGCCATTAGCGGGACAATTAACATGCCGTAACCCATGGCCTCCGACACGGTGATGGTGTTGCCTGAATCGAAAAACACGTAATACTGATTGCTCTCGCACCCGTTTATAAGGTATTTGGCTTTCCAGGCATCGTAATACGATCTTACCTGATTGTCCAGCTGATCCTGCGTGTATTGGCTCGGCTTGATGTGTGTGTTATAAATAGTGTGCTGCGGAAAGGGAAAGTGCTGGGCAGTAGCCGCCGTTGTGGTTAAAACCAGGAATAGGATAATGAATGTGTTTTTCATCTGCTTATGATTTTGTCTTTTTATGATATAGCCCGTTGTATGGTTTGATGGCTATTGATGTTTTCATTTGGCTAATCTAATCATTATTTGAGTTTAGATTATAAAAAGGCTGTCCTGATTTTGAAGTTTAATCAACATTGAGGACAGCCTTCAGGAAAAAAATTAACAATTATTTGTTTCTATTTGCGAACCAGTTTTAGATAGGCTTCGTCGGGGTCTCCGGGAGCAGCACCTTCACTTTCCAATTCATCAGGATCGTAGTAATTACCCAAATCTTCCGGGAAAGTGTTGTCGTAGCGAATCCATAAGGTGTCAGCAGTCAATTTTAATATTTGGTAGTCGTTGCCTGCTGATTCCATACCTAAAGAGGCATTGTTGGTAAGATGGATTACATAAGCACCCGGCATCATGGTTCCGTTAATATTGGTTTCAAAAGTAAGGGTGTCGTTGATGTTGTCGATATGCTCAACGCTCCAGCTAGCCTGGGGAGCTTCATAAGCTTCGTAGGCTAAGTCATCCCAGATATCGGGTAAGGCATACCCTCTTGAAGCAGCCCATGCCCAGTTAACCATAAAGGCAGCGCCAAAATTGTTTACATATTCCATTTTTTCATTCAGTTTGAATGAATATTCGTCATCAAGACCGTCTTCAGGCAGGTCGCCTTCTTCACTCTGCCACCAGCTTTGATCGATCGGGTTAAAGTAAACGGTGTCAGGTGTACTTTCACGAGGGCCGTCACCCATGGTGCCCGGGTTGGTTGCCCAAACCCAAACGGCTTCACTTTCACCGGTTTCGCTGTTGTAGCCCGAAAGGGTAACATTTACTTCATTAAAAATGTCAGGGTCGCCTTCGGTTACATCTACATCAACAGTAGCCTGTGTGTCGTCAACACGACCTTTGGCAGTGCATTTCACGTTGTAAGTTCCCGGAAAGGTGTAAGTGCCGGTTACATCTTGGCCTGTCGGGGTTTCCCCGTTGCCAAGATCCCAGGCATAGCTGACGGCGTTTTCAGCAATAGCGTGGTAGGTTACCGAGTTACCATCAACGGAATAGGTAATGGTTACCGGCCCCGGTGTGTCGTTGTTCGAGGTGCCGTCATCTTTTTTACAGGCACTAAATGTAAGTACCGTAAGGGCGATGAAACCCAATAAAAACTTTTTCATCATAATTTGATTTTTTTAAAGGTGATAATTTATTATTTATTAAGGTTATTATTGTTGATTTACCAAATGTCGCTTAAGTCAAGTTGGTCTTGCGAGATGGGAAAGTGGTTGTTAATGCCCTCCACGTAACCATATTGTCCCAATACTTCCTCGCCACGACCCTGGCGTACGATGTCCCAAAAACGTTGTCCCTCCATGGCCAGTTCAACCCTGCGTTCGTGATAAATGGCATCTAGGCCACTGTAAGGCGAAACTCCCAGTCCAACTCTGTCGCGAACCTGTTGCAAGGGTGTTTGCCAGTCACCACCAAGCTGAAAAGCAGCCTCGGCATTCCACAGTAATACTTCGGCATAACGAATAACGATCCAGTTTTTTGAAGCATCGGAAAAGTCAGCCGGTTGTTGCGAAGCGGGTAACGCATATTTTTGATTTCCGTAATGGTCGATGTTGGTTGGAAAAGTGCAGTCGAATGTTGACTCGTCACCCGTTCCTGCCCACAAAGTTTCTCCATCGTGGATGATGGTGGCTTCCATGCGGGGGTCGTCTGCTTCATACTGGTCAACAAGCTCTTGCGTGGGACAGTTAAATCCCCAGCCTCCGATACCTGCAAAAGGGTGGTTACGAACTTCCATGTAAACGCACAACATGGTACCCTCGTTTTCATCGCCATAATCGCCATTACCGGTTTCTTTAAACTGGATGGAAAAAACAATTTCGTCATTGTTTTCATTTTCCATTTTAAATACATCGGCATAATTATCCAGTAAATTGTAATTTTCGCTGCTGATAATTTGATCGGTTGTTGCTTTAGCTTCCGCCCATTTTTTTTGATAGATGTATGCTTTGGCTAAAAATGCCAGGGCGGATCCATTGGTGGCGCGGCCAATATCTTCAGGATTTTGATCCATGCGTGTGGGTAATACTTCAGCGGCGGTTTTAAAGTCGTCTTCAATAAATTGCCACAAATCGCTCTCCTCGGCCAGCGGCTGCTGATATTCGCTAGGACTTAACACGTGGTCAACCAAAGGCACTTTCCCCCAAGATTTTACCAGCTCAAAGTAGAAGTATCCTCTTACAAAACGTGCCTGCGCAATAAGGTTGGCTTTAGCGTTGTCAGAAATAATGTCCGATGACATTTTTCCAATATTTTCGATGGCGGTGTTACAACGGTTAATGCCA
>CAZKGB010000096.1:0-8454 GCA_964551935.1 uncultured Lentimicrobiaceae bacterium
TAAACTCACTAATTTGGGGAGGAGTGTTCGTTTCAAAGGAAAAACTTTTGGTAATCGACACCCTGCGGTTGATGGTATCAGTAAAAATAAACTTGAAGTTGTTTGATTGACTTACTTTAAGATTATCAAATTTAAAGGGCTTACCATAGGATATCCCAATGCTGTCATCATTCATAAAGAGTGCCACACTGACAATTCCATCCAAAGAGTGCCCGTCTCCCGATGGCTGAACCTCAATGTTTATTGAATCATTGATGTAGGTATATTCGTAGCCTGCGCTGTTTTCATAATGTATCCAAACATTTGGATGATCTAAAAACCCAATTGGCCTTTTCAATACGGTAACAATGACATATTTACTTTTGGCAACTACACCATCACTATAATATGCTTCAAGATGGTAATTGTATTCTCCGGTTTCATTAAACTTAAAATATAAAGTACGCTCTTGCATATCATCCAGTCTGTAAGGATACCCTTCAATAAAGAACACAATGGAATCGAGTGATTCGACATTCACATAAAAGTGAACAAAAACATTCTCGTTTACATAGGCAGTATCAACAGGTTGAAAATCTATAAGTTCAATACCATGCTGTATTGTTTTTATTTCTTCTTTTTTGCATCCTGAGAAATAAAAAGCAGTAAAAAAAAGAACAATGATAACCGTAATTGAAGTTGTTAATCTTTTCATATCAAGCGTTTAGTTAGTAGCCCAAAACATTAATACCGATAACTTTTATTGTGTTGATACAAAAGTATAAAATTTACAAACAGATGCCATGCTACCTCAAAATTCTTTATGCATAACCGTGGCACTAGCCTGCGCCGTGGGCATAATCAGCAAATCGTTGATGTTTACATGAGGGGGTAAGGTTGTAACATAAAAAACAGAATCGGCGATATCTTCAGGGTGCAGGGGTTCAAAACCCTTGTAAACACTGTCGGCTTTCTCCTTATCGCCTTTAAACCTGACAATAGAAAACTCAGTTTCAACGGCACCGGGAGCAATTTGGGTTACCTTGATACCCGCTTGCACCGTATCGATACGAATTGCTCTGGTAAGGGCATCCACAGCGAACTTGGTGCCGCAATAAACATTTCCGTTGGGATAGACCTCTTTGCCGGCGATGGAACCTATATTGATAATATGGCCGCTTTTCCGTTCTACCATTCCCGGAAGGATAGCCCTTGTAACATACAGCAAACCTTTAATATTGGTATCAATCATTCGCTCCCAGTCGTCGGTTTCACCATTTTGAATGGTTCCCAGTCCAACTGCAAGCCCTGCATTGTTGATAAGAATATCAATGTTATTCCACTCACTCGGCAAGTCAGCCAAGGAATTAAACACGGCCTCTTTATCACGGACATCCATTTGGATGGCTTTTACCTTAATGCCAAATTCCCTTTTTAATGTGGATGAAATCTCTTCGAGCCGGTCTGCACGACGGCCGGTAAGAATCAGGTTATCGCCTTCGGCGGCAAATTTTTTGGCACAGGCCAGACCAATGCCGCTGGTGGCTCCGGTGATTACTATTAATTTATTCATTTAATTGTGTTTTTTATGGCTGTTTTTTCCTGATTATTTCATTACACTGCCCCTACTTAATCTTTACCATCCTCTTTCTACTAATATATTTAGTGGTATTGGCACGGGTTTCAACCCAGCATGTATCTCCCGACACCTTATAAATGTGTACAAAAAGTTTTATGGTTTTATCGGGCATTTTCAGTCCTGCCGGACGATTATGTATCTTTTTTAAAGTTAATTGATAATTACAATCATCACTCCAGTGAATATAAAAATCGGTTGTAACCATTGATTTTTCCGCTGCTTCGGTTTGAATAGTATCATTACGGGTAACGATATAGTTTGGTGAGTTGGCATCCAGGAGTTTGAAGGTACCTGTCTTAAAACTTCCGCATTTTGGTTGCTGAGCGAACCCGACAGTTGACAGCATTAATAATCCGACGGCAAAATAAAATCCCGGATGTTTCATAAGAAGCAGTTATTTGGCAGCAAGATAAAAAGAATTTAGCTTATCGATAAAATATATTATCTGGATTTCAACTGAGTATTTAGGTTAAAGCTTTAGTTTCTTTTTCCTTTGCCACTTTTTTTACGAAAAAAAGTAACCAAAAAAACTTCCGCTGCGCCCAAATTCCTAAAAACAAAAGCCCTGCGCCTAAAACTTATAAACTCCTCCTTTTAGTTACCGAAGTATCCTTTGTTTTATATTTTGAGTACATGGTTAAATATAACTTTATTGACTCCTTTTGAATATTAACAGTTCTTTCTACTTCGGCACCTAACGTCGTCAAACAGTATAAGTTTTTTAACGGCTCCGGGCTTATGTTTTCTAAACGGAATTTGGCCAAGGCGGAGTTCAGCCCTCCTCATAGTCGGACTGATACAGTTGGTTAAGTCATCACAAAATAATTATCAAGAAAAATTTAGTTTATAAATAAAATACAGTATAAAAAAAGGAGCCAAAGGCTCCTTTTTTTATAAAATGGTTCAGCGTAAAAAAACGCTAAGACTTATTTTACGATTGAGTTTACCAAAGCGGCAGCTTCGCTAAGCTCGATAGCAGAATAAACTTTCAAGCCCGATTTGTCGATAAGCTCTTTACCCTCTTCGGCGTTGGTTCCCTGAAGCCTTACAATAATAGGTACTTTAATGTCCCCAATATTGGTATAAGCATCAACAATACCCTGAGCAACACGGTCGCAGCGAACAATACCGCCAAAAATGTTTACTAAAATGGCTTTTACGTTGGGGTCTTGCAAAATAATACGGAAAGCCTGTTCAACACGCTGGGCATCGGCAGTACCACCCACATCAAGGAAGTTAGCAGGGTCGCCACCCGACATTTTAATAATATCCATGGTAGCCATGGCAAGGCCGGCCCCATTAACCATACAACCCACGTTTCCGTCGAGTTTTACATAGTTAAGGTCGTATTTACCGGCTTCCACTTCCATAGGATCTTCCTCGGTAACATCACGCATCTCGGCAATATCTTTATGACGATAGAGTGAGTTGTTATCAACTACTACTTTCGAGTCGGCTGCATAAATTTTACCATCAGCCGCTTTAATAACAGGGTTAATTTCGAAAAGGCTTGCATCGGCACCCACGTAAGCATTGTATATGGCAAAGGCAAATTTTGTCATCTCTTTAAAAGCGGTTCCGCTTAATCCCAGGTTAAAGGCAATGCGGCGAGCCTGAAAACCGGTCATACCCACTTTAGGATCGATAATTTCGTGATAAATCTCATCGGGAGTTTCCTCGGCAACCTGTTCAATATTCATTCCGCCGCGGGGTGAGTACATCACCATGTTACGGCCTTCATCACGGTTTAACAAAATACTCAGATAATACTCTTCAACAGGGTCGGGACCGGGGTAATAAATATTTTGCTCAATCAACACCTTACGAACCAGTTTACCCTCTTTTTTTGTTTGAGGGGTAACCAGGTGCATTCCGATAATTTGCTCGGCATACATTTTAACTTCGTCAAGACTTTTGGCAATTTTTACACCGCCACCTTTACCGCGACCACCGGCGTGAATTTGAGCTTTTACAGCCCACTTGTCGGAACCGGTTTCTTCTTGAATTTTTTTGGCAGCTTCAACGGCCTCCTCTGCATTATTGGCAACTATTCCAAAAGGAACGGATACTCCATACTTTTTTAAAATGGATTTACCCTGATATTCATGTAAGTTCATACTATTAAAACGTTTATGTTTTCTACTTTTTTTCGAGCTTCCAAAATTAGAATATTTATTATGACAACAACCTATTATAGAGCGAAAGATTTAATATTTACCCAATTTAGAACAGGTTTTAAATTGAAGTGCCTGAATTCTAACCGAAACTATACTTTAGAAAGGTTTATTTCCCGGCAGGATAACTTTTCTAAAGTTCATAAGTTTTTCCCTCTTCCGAAAGGATGGTAGCGGGAAAAACCGCTTTAGCTTCAACAAGAAGATGATCTTTTTCTTTAAAACGGGCAGAATAGTGCCCCAACATTAACTTTCCGACATTAGCCTTTTTAGCTATTAGCGCCGCCTGTGCTGCTGTTGAATGAAATTTATCCATGGCCTTTTGTTCCTGTTCGTTATCAAAAGTAGCCTCATGGTACAGCAAATCCGCATCGTTAATAAACGGCACAATTTCTTCGGAATAGGCTGTGTCGGAGCAATAAGCATACATGCGGGGAGGGTTCGGATCATTGGTAATTTCCTTATTTGGAATACGCCGGCCATCCTCCGTTTTATAATCGTTACCACTTTTCACGGCATGCATTTGCTCGATGGAGGGGTTATACTCATTCACAAACGACTTTTTCAGTTTTCTTTCCGTCGGCTTTTCTTTAAAGATAAATCCAAAGGTTGGTATCCGGTGTTTTAACGGAAAATGAAAAATTTCAAGATTTCTATCGGCATACAGCGGTTTGTTAAAATTTTGTCCCAGATTATGAAACAGTAAGGAATAAGATAAATTACTTTTTGAAACTTCCAGTTGTACTTCAATTACCCTCTTTAGCTCTTCAGGCGCGTAAATAGTAAGCAGTTGCCTGCGACCGTAGAGATGCAATGTATTTATCAACCCTATCAAACCAAAAAAATGATCGCCATGCAGATGGCTGATAAAAATATGGTCAATATGCCGGTAACCTGTTTTAAAATCAATCATCCGCATCTGAGTTCCCTCGCCACAATCAACCAAGAACCTTCTGTTCCCATAAGTTACAAGCTGTGCCGAAGGGTTTTGAAAAGAGGTGGGAACAGCCGAGCCATTGCCTAAAACGGTTACGGTAAAAGGGATCATGGAATTTACTATTTGGAGGAAAATTTATAACAGGAAAGAAATTACACCCAATAATCAACAACAGCTGATTTCTCCATAGTATCTTTCAAAAAATCAAGCACCTTAACGTGCTCAGGATGGATGCGGTAACTATTTAAACCGGCCTCATCATCAAAATCGGCTGTAAGCACCACATCGAAGGCGGAAGGGCGTGTATTGAGGTTGATTCCTACCTCCATGCGTTTCAACGAGCCAACCGATTTTTCAAGAGCAACAAGCATTTGCTTAACTTTATCGGAAGTTTCAGGAACAGTATCCCTATCCTTAAACCTCACCATAACAATATGACGTAACATATTTATTATTATTTATTTTTTTTTGAAAGGTAATCCTTCAGCTTTTTAACAGCAATTTTAAACCACACGGTATAATTGTCAGGGTTTTTTTCGATATCGGCATAAAGTTCTCCCGGCCACATATATTTCCAATCGCCTACTTCATCGGGATTTGGATTGGGTTCCACATCGCAGGTTCCGATAAAAACCTGATCAAATTCATGCTCCGTAAGCCCGTCGCCCACATCGGCTTTATAAATAAATGAGAAAGCCTCCTCAATTTCACAATCAAACCCCATTTCTTCCGTCATTCTTCGATGAGCGGCTTCGATAATTTTTTCACCTGTCCGTGGATGACTGCAAGTAGTGTTTGTCCATAAGCCCGGGGAATGGTACTTTTCTTCAGCACGGCGCTGTAGCATCATCTGTCCTTCAGAATTAAAAATAAAAACAGAAAAAGCGCGATGGAGTTCCCCACGCTCGTGAGCCTCCATTTTCTCCATAGTTCCAAGAGGTTGGTTATTCTTATTAACAAGTACTACGTATTCTACTGGCATTTATCCCTATTTAATTTAATACCAGCAAATATATAAATATTATAAATACACAGTCTAAATAAACAACTCTTTCATCTCAAACCTCATTAAATTCAGAAATCCACGTACTAATTTGTCACTCATTAAAAATCAATAACGGTGCAATTAAAATAAACTACTCAAGACAACACAAAAACCGTCAGAAATCATCCATTCTGATTTTAAACCGGTTAGAGTTGACATCATCCTAAGGTCAGACCCTGTTAAGCTGATAAAAAGCAATCAATCAGTTAATAGGAAAATCCGATGATTGTTACTACTTTTGTCAACTAATTTTTTTTTGACAAAAAAGTTGTAAACATGATAACTATTTCGCGGAAAGCACTTACATGCATGGAGATGCAGGAGTTACTTTTTAATAAAAGCAAAATTTCTATTGAAAAGAAAACTCTTGAAAGGATTGAAAAGAGTTTCCGTTTTCTAATCGACTTTTCCAAAGACAAGATAATTTATGGGATCAACACAGGTTTTGGACCCATGGCGCAGTACCGGGTCGAACAGGCAGATTTAGTCAGATTGCAATATAATTTAATCAGAAGCCATGCGGCAGGCAGCGGAAAACCCTTAAATCCCATTCAGGTTAAAGCTGCCATGATTGCCCGGCTAAAAACTTTGTCGCTGGGTTATTCAGGTATCCATCAGGATGCTGCCATTGTTTTGGAGCAGCTCATCAACAACGACATAACCCCTCTTATTCCGGAGCACGGGGGTGTGGGTGCCAGCGGCGATTTAGTACAACTCTCACAACTGGCATTGGTAATTATTGGTGAAGGTGAAGTTTTTTATCAGGGTAAGCTCCAAAAAACAGAAGATGTTTTTAAAAAACTTAACATTAAACCTTTACAAGTTCACCTGCGTGAAGGACTGGCATTAATTAACGGCACTTCGGTAATGACCGGCATTGGGTTTGTCAACCTTTTTAAAGCAAAACACCTGGTTAATTGGTCGTTGGCGGCCTCGGCCATGATTAACGAACTGGTACAATCGTTTGACGATCATTTTTCGGAAGAGCTGAACGGAACCAAAAAACATAAAGGACAACAAGTTATAGCCAAAGGATTACGATCCTTTTTAAACGACAGTAAGTTAATTCGTAAGCGCGAAGACCACCTCTACAACGGCCGTCACAGTGAAAAAGTGATTAAGCAAAAAGTGCAGGAGTACTACTCCTTGCGATGTGTCCCTCAAATTTTAGGCCCGGTTATCGACACTATTACCTATGCTAAAACCATTTTGGAAGGAGAGATAAATTCGGTAAACGATAACCCCATCATCAATTTTGAGAAAAAAACCGTTTATCATGGTGGTAATTTCCATGGCGATTACGTTTCGTTTGAAATGGACAAAGTAAAAACGGCTATAACCAAGCTGTCGATGCTTGCCGAAAGACAGTTAAATTTCCTTCTAAACAGCAACCTCAACGAGATATTGCCTCCCTTTGTAAATCTTGGAACACTGGGATTAAACCTGGGCATGCAGGGGGCACAATTTACAGCTACTTCTACCGTGGCCGAAAACCAAAGCTTGTCGTTTCCAAATTATGTACACAGTATTCCAAACAACAACGACAACCAGGATGTTGTTAGTATGGGTGCCAATTCGGCGTTAATTGCCGACAAGGTAATTAACAACACCTTTGAAGTGCTGGCCATCGAGCTGATGACACTTTCGCAAGGATTTGCCAAACTTGAACTGGAAGAAAAAGCATCAACCAACACCCGAAACATCCTTGATAAAGTACGCTCAATTTTACCGGTTTTTAAGGAAGACAACAGCTTGTACCGGCAAATTGCCGAACTTACCGATTATTTAAAAAACAACGACATTCAACTTGTTGAGTTATGAGATACGCATTAGTAACAGGAGGATCAGGAGAAATAGGTAAAGCCATCTGCGAAAAACTTTCCGAAATGGATTACCATGTATTGATTAACTACAACAGGAATAAAGAGAATGCGCAAAAAACCCTGGAAAGCATTATTGCCAAAGGAGGCAGTGGCGAAATCATTCAATTTGACGTTTCCAATCGCCAGGCTGTAACTAAAAGCATTGAAAGTTGGAAAGAAAAAAATCCTGATTCTTATATCGCCGTATTGGTTAATAATGCCGGCATCAACAAAGATAACCTGATGCTGTGGATGGAGAACAGAGAATGGGACAGTGTTATTGACACTAATCTTAACGGATTTTTTAACGTAACCTCAGGGCTTTTAAAAGATATGGCGTTACGAAAGTTTGGAAGAATAATCAACGTGGTATCTTTATCGGGGGTAAAAGGACTTCCCGGGCAAACCAATTATTCGGCTGCCAAAGCAGGAGTTATAGGAGCCACCAAAGCCCTGGCGCAGGAGATGGGCCGTAAAAAAGTTACCGTAAACGCGGTGGCACCGGGCTACATCCGTTCGGAAATGACAAAAGAACTGGACGAAAAACAACTCAAAAAATTAATCCCTGTTAACCGTTTTGGCTACGCCGGGGAGGTTGCCGATTTAGTAGCCTTCTTGGCTTCGGAAAAAGCAGGATATATTACCGGTGAAGTGATTAATATTAACGGTGGATTGTATACGTAGGGGAAGCGGTGAGGGTTAAGAGTTGGGAGTTAAGGGTTAAGGGTTAAGAGTTAGGGGTTAAGGGTTTAGAGTTGGGGATAAAATTAAGTGGTAGAAATTAGGATGAGTTTTATAAAAATATGGGACAAAGAGTA
>CAZKGB010000097.1:0-8377 GCA_964551935.1 uncultured Lentimicrobiaceae bacterium
TACCTATCGTTGATAAGGGGGCTTTAAAAGGCATTGATTCCGTCAGGGACATCACCCACAATTTTCCATCCGAAAATCCAAAGTATAAATTTTGATAACAACTTTAACATCACTTAATTTTTAAGCAAAAGTATCAAAAAAAGCGCACCCTTTCCGGACACGCTTTTTTGAAAATATTATTTATCTGTTTGTTAGTAACAGAATGTAAAGGCCGGTACAAAGGTGGCGTTGTTTCTACCAGATATAGGCTCTTTTATTTTTGGGGATGTAAAATTTGTTTCCTTCCTTTACATCAAAAGCCCTGATAAAAGCATCAATATTAAAGGGTGGAATGTTTACCCTGGCTTCTCCGGGACTGTGTACATCTGTTTTTAGTCGTTGAGCCATCGCCTTCGGGCGGATACTCTGGCGCCACACCTGGGCGTAACCCATGTAAAAACGTTGGTCGGCAGTTAATCCGTCGATAGGAGCAGGGGTTTTCCCATTCAGGCTGTTTTGGTAGGCCTGATACGAAATATTCAATCCGCCAAGATCGGCAATATTTTCACCCAGTGTAAGTTTGCCGTTTACGTGTAATGAGTCCAACACCACGTAGTTATCGTAAAGCGCTACCAGTTTGTCTGTTTTTTCTTTAAATGCTTTGGCATCGGCTTCTGTCCACCAATCATTCAGGTTTCCAACCTTGTCGTACTGTCTTCCCTGGTCATCAAAACCGTGGGTCATCTCATGGCCGATAACCACGCCAATGGCGCCATAGTTTACGGCATCATCTGCCTCAGGATTAAAGAAAGGAGGTTGTAAAATAGCAGCGGGGAAAACAATTTCGTTGTTGGAAGGGTTGTAATAAGCATTTACGGTTTGGGGTGTCATTCCCCATTCCGCTTTGTCAACGGGTTTGCCGATTTTGTTTAATTCTCGGTTGAAGCCAAATGCCCTGACTGCAATAATATTATCAAAGTAGCTTTCGGGAACAATCTCCAATTTGCCGTAATCTCTCCATTTATCGGGATAACCGATTTTAACCGTAATGGCGTCAAGTTTTTCAAGTGCTTTCTGTTTTGTGTCGTCGGTCATCCAGTCCAGCTTTTTGATGCGCTGGCCAAAGGCCGTTCGTAAATTATTTACCAGGGTAACCATGCGCTCTTTCGATGAAGCCGGGAAATATTCCTCCACGTAGAGTTGGCCAAGCGCTTCACCAAGACCACCCGACACAACACCCAATACACGTTTCCATCGAGGTTGCATTTTAGGCTGTCCCGAAAGGGTTTTGCCGTAGAAGTCGAAATTTTGTTTTACAAAATCTTTGCTTAAATAGCTGGCCGAAGCATCCATCAGATTCCAGGTAAGATACGCTTTCCAGGTATCCATATCCGTCTCTTCCATCAGGTTGCCAACCCCTTTAAAAAATCTGATTTGCCCAACATTAATGTCGCCGGGATTTTCTAACCCCAAAGTTTTAAAAAAGGTGTCCCAATCGTAACCGGGAACCGTGTCTTTCAGTGCTGCCAACGACATTTTGTTGTAATTTTTAATGGGATCGCGTTGTTCAACGCGCGTAAACGATACCTGTGCCAGCTTGGTTTCAAAAGCCATAATCCGAGCAGCTTCTTTAGCGGCTAGCGCTTTATCATCGCCTTTAAGGATAAACATTTTGGTCAGGTGATTAACATACGCTTCGCGAAGTTTTTGGCTGCCCTCATCTTCGTTAAGGTAGTAGTCAACATCAGGCAGTCCCAAGCCACCCTGGAATAAATTAGCGATTTCCATGGAGCTGTTGCGCTGGTCGGCTTCGGCAAAAAAGTAAAAAACAGGCGACATACCAAAACGTTGCATGGTAGCCATGTATGTTACAACCTCTTTTTTATTTTGAAGTTTGCTAATTTTATGAAGTTCTTTTTCAATGGGTTTAATGCCCATCTTTTCAATGGTAACAGTGTCCATTCCGCTGTTGTAAAAATCGCGGATTTTTTGAGCTACACTTCCTTTAGGGGCATCTTCTTCGGCAGAAACTTTTTCGATAAGAGAGCGTAATTTTTTCTGGTTTTCTTCATACAAAATCGTAAAAGCACCATATTGGCTGTATTCGGGTGGTACCGGATGCTCTTTAATCCAGCCGCCGTTAATGTACTCATAAAAATTATCACCCGGAAGCACTTTCGTGTCCATGTTTTTTAGTTCAATTGCCTTACCCATCTCTGCTTTTATTCCCCGGTTGAATGACATGAATACAACAACACTTGCTAAAAGTACTGCTGTAAAAAAATATTTCTTCATTTTATTATCATTTGTTTTTATAAATGGACGCCAAAAGTATGAAAAGATTACATATTCAAAATAGTAGCTCTGTTTTCTTTTGTTAAAAATCATCAGACATGGCGGTAAACACGATAAATGCCTTATTATTGCGTGATTGTTATAACAGGTTTGGTACGATGGTGTTGCCATTAGATAACCATAAAGTGTGTAACGTCTGTACAACCTGCGGCCGACAATCATTGTCTGTAACATATTGGTTAAAAACAGCACCATTATAAATTTATTCATTATGAGGATATCGTTTACTTTTTTAATTGTATTGATTTTTAGTATTAACACCTTCGCGCAGCAGAACTATTCCAAGGTAAGGATAGATGTAAGCCAAAAAGGTATTCAGGGAATTGCCGGCGCAGGCATTGATTTGTCTTCAGGGTGGTTAAAAAAAGATAGTTGGTTTGAGACCGATTTATCGAGCCGTGAAATTGAAAAAGTAAAAGAGGCCGGATACAGGGTTGAGATATTAATCAATGATGTCTCTTCGTTTTATTCGCAGCGGGCGATGAATAGTACCGGTAAATTAAATCGTAATGTTAACGAGGAGTGGCCTGTTCCGGCACACTGGGAGCAGGGCTCTATGGGAGGCTTTTATACGCTCGACGAGGTGTTGGCCGAGCTGGATGAGATGCATTCGCTCTATCCCAATCTTATCTCTGAAAAAACTCCTGTTTCAAGCACGAATCTTACCCACGATGGACGTATGCAGTACTGGGTTCGCCTGTCTGATAATCCGGATACCAACGAAGATGAACCGGAGATTTTATACTCCGGCGTGCATCACGCCCGGGAACCCATGAGTGTGCAACAGATGATTTGGTACATGTGGTATCTGCTTGAAAATTACGACTCTATCCCTGATATTCAAACGCTGGTAAATAACACGGAGATGTATTTTGTTCCGGTGGTTAACCCTGATGGATACGAGTACAACCATCAAACCGATCCCAACGGAGGCGGCATGTGGCGGAAAAACCGTCGCGATAATGGCGATGGTACCCATGGTGTTGACCCGAACAGAAACTACGGCTATAAATGGGGATACGACAACAGCGGCTCATCACCTAACCCCGGCGACCAGACTTATCGCGGACCTGCACCGTTTTCGGAACCTTGTATTCAGAATATGCGCGATTTTAGCAATGACCATGAATTCAAAATCGCGCTCAATTATCATTCATACAGCAACCTGCTCCTGTATTCTTGGGGTTATATTACCAACCCAACGCCTGACAACGACCTGTTTCATGAATACGCCGTGTTGATGACCAAAGAAAACGGATACACCTATGGGCCGGCAAGTACTACCATTTATCCAACCAACGGTGATGCCAACGACTGGATGTACGGTGAACAGGAAACAAAAAATAAAATATTTGCTTATACCCCTGAAGTGGGCAACAACAGTGATGGCTTTTGGCCTTCCCCTTCGCGTATTGTACCCCTCTGTCAGGAACAGATGTGGCAAAACATTACGGCAGCACGTTTGACAGGTAGGTATGCCAAGGCAGCCGATGCTTCACCCATGATTTTGAGCGAAGATGCAGGTTACCTGAAATACAGTATCAAACGGCTTGGACTTACCGAATGTGATACTTTTAAAGTTTCCATCGAGCCTTTGGACTCATCGTTGTTAACAGTTGGTAGCACAAAAAATCATGTTAACATGGCACTGTTGCAAACCGACAACGACTCCATCAGCTACCAGCTTGCTCCGGGAACGGAAGAAGGGATTTCGTTTAGCTATTTATTAAAAGTTGATAACGGTGATTTTGTTGTTAGCGATACCATTACAAAAGTTTACGGTACCGAGGTTGTTGTTTTTGAAGATGATGGCGAAAATATGGATAACTGGACCAGTAACAAGTGGGATATTACATCGGCGGACTACCACTCTCCGGTGGCATCAATAACAGATTCTCCGAATGGGAACTACCATGCTTACGAATCGAATCCCATTACACTCGATACGGTCATTAAACTGACCAATACGCCCATGGCTTTTTTAAAATTTTGGGCGAAATGGGATATTGAAGCCGGATACGATTATGTTCAGGTGTTTGCCAAAAATGTGAATGGCGGCAACTGGATACCCCTTTCGGGAAAATACACCAAAACCGGCAATTCCAATCAGGCTGACGGGGAACCTCTTTACGATGGCACGGTGAACGACTGGGTACAGGAAGAGATTTCGTTAAACGATTTTGTGGGCGATACTATCAGCTTGCGTTTTCAGCTTAATAGCGATACCTATGTGGAGGGTGATGGCTTTTATTTTGATGATCTGACTGTTTCGGTGATAAGTTCTGCAACGGGTATTGTTCACCATCCGGTTACCAACACTATTTATGTTTCTAAAGCCTATCCGAATCCTGCTACCGAGCAGGTGAATATTGCTTATAATCTGAACGGTATTTCTCAAACCGCCACCTATCAGCTGTTTTCTGTTAACGGAAGTCAAATGGCAACGGGTACACTTACCGGCAATAGTGGAATCCTTCGGTTAAAAGTAAGCAACCTGATACCGGGAATTTATTTTTTGAAGATAGGTACGAAAGGCCGAACCGCGGTAAGGAAAGTGATGGTCAGGTAGTCAGGTGCTCGGTTAAAAAAGACAATACCGTTTGGTTAATATGGTTATAATCTATTTGTTAAGATAAAATGTTTTGGTTAAAAGCCAATAAATATAAGGCTTCCAGAGGTGTTCACTGTCAGGAAGAATCCCATTCCTTAAAATACAGGTTTTGCCCGTAACCAATCAAAAGAATGATTACTTTTGACTTTTTCATAAACCCGAAAACAGTATAGATATGTACAACCATTTCAAGGAGTTTCTAACCAAAGAAATTCAAGATATCCGCGACGCCGGATTGTATAAAGAAGAAAGAATTATTGTGAGCCCTCAGGGGGCTGAAATTACACTTGAGTCCGGTAAAAAAGTGCTTAACTTTTGTGCCAACAACTACCTGGGCTTGTCCAATCATCCCGAGTTGGTGAAAGCGGCCAAAGAGGGACTCGACCATCATGGTTATGGGATGTCATCGGTTCGGTTTATCTGCGGTACCACCGACCTGCATAAAAAGCTGGAGCAAAAGATTGCCGAGTTTTTTGGTATGGAAGACACCATTTTATATGCAGCTGCTTTTGATGCCAACGGCGGTGTTTTTGAACCTTTGCTCACCGAACAGGATGCTATCATCTCCGACTCGCTGAATCATGCTTCTATCATTGATGGCGTTCGATTGTGTAAAGCCCGGCGTTTTCGCTATCAAAGTGCCGATATGGATGACCTGGAAACACAATTAAAAGCGGCCAAAGATGCCCGTTTTAAAGTAATAGTTACCGATGGTGTATTTTCGATGGATGGCCATGTTCCCAATGTAAAAAGGATGGTAGAGCTGGCCAACGAATATGATGCCATGGTAATGATTGATGAAAGCCATTCGGCAGGGGTGGTTGGTAAAACAGGCCGTGGTGTTACCGAACTGTTCGATATCCGCGGAGAGGTTGAGCTTATCACCGGAACGTTGGGAAAATCTTTTGGCGGTGCCATCGGCGGATTTACCACCGGGAAAAAGGAGATTATCGAGATGTTGCGTCAGCGCTCACGACCTTACCTGTTTTCAAACTCGTTGCCTCCCATGGTTGTTAACGCCGGAATCCGTATGTTTGAAATGATGTCGGAAACCAACGAACTTCAGGATAAACTCCATGCCAATACCGATTATTTCCTCGGCAAAATGACCGAAGCCGGTTTTGATATCCGTCCTACCCAATCAGCCATTTGTGCCGTTATGCTGTACGATGCCAAGCTGTCGCAGGATATGGCGGCCAAACTACTGGATGAAGGAATTTACGTTATCGGTTTTTATTATCCCGTGGTGGCTAAAGGACAGGCTCGTATCCGGGTTCAGCTTTCGGCAGCACATACGCAAGAGCATCTCGATAAAACCATCAAGGCCTTTACCAAAGTTGGTAAGGAGTTGGGCGTAATAAAGTAAACATTCCGTTTTAACTTGACATCCCGTGGTTACAATCACCGGATGACGTAATAAAATCAAATTGATTTTTGGCATAGGAACAGATATCATCGAAGTAGAGCGTATCGGCAAGCGACTTGAAAAAAGTGACGCTCTGAAGCAAAAGCTCTACACTGCCCGCGAGCAGCAATACTGCGAAAAGGGGAAGGTAACGGTGTATCAGTGCTATGCCGCCCGTTTTGCTGCTAAAGAGGCTTTTTTTAAAGCACTGGGTACCGGTTACAGATATGGCATGGCATTTCACGAAATTGAGGTGTTGAACGATGCGCTGGGAAAACCCTATGTCAATCCGCTGGGAAAAGTAAAGCAATATCTTGAAGAAAATAAAATCCGGTCCATTCACCTTTCCATATCCCATGTTAAAGAAACTGCCGTAGCCATGGTGGTGATGGAAAAATAGAATAAAAAAGTCCCGCTTCTTATAAAGTATAATGCCGTCCTCCGGCTTCAAACCGGAGGACGGCTTCAGAAGGGCAACTTCCGGCGGAACCCTGCCAATTACCCTGAGAAACTTTTTCTTTGAATCACTTGCATAATGATGTATCTTTGTGTCAACCTCATTATTCTAAACCGTAACACCAATGAACGCCACTTTTGAACAACTACTGCTGCAAATAGCCCGCCTGGCTATCAAAGAAAAGCTGGTGGAAGAAGTATTAATCGATAAAAGCGACCTGCTGAAAAGCAACCCTCAGCTCGATGAGCCGGGAGCCGTATTTGTAACCCTCAAAAAAAACGGCGATCTGCGTGGGTGTATTGGCAGCATTCAGCCCTATCGCTCTCTTCTCGACGATATTATTGAAAATGCCGTGTCGGCTGCCTTTCACGATCCTCGTTTTAATCCTCTGACGAAAGATGAGCTTCCTGATATTTCTATCGAGATTTCCATTCTCTCTGCCCCCGAGGTTGTCGAGTATCATTCGGTTGCGGAGTTAAAGCAAAAGGTAAAACGCGGCATCGATGGCATTGTCCTCTCCAACGGGTATCATCGTGCTGTTTTTCTGCCTCAGGTGTGGGAACAGCTTCCCGGTTTCGACCTCTTTTTTGAACACCTGTGTAAAAAAGCCGGCCTCTCCACGAATTGCTTAAACGACTTCCCTCGAATTGAAAAGTTTCATGTTACCATTATCGAAGAACCATGAAATACTACACTAAAACATCAAAAGGAATAAAGTGCCTTCTCTGCCGGCACTATTGCAACCTTTCTGAGGGGCAGACCGGTATCTGCAGTGTTAATAGAAACGAAAACGGGACACTTAAAAATCTTGTTTACGGTAAAGTCGTTGCCCTGCATACCGATCCCATCGAAAAAAAACCACTCTACCACTTTTTGCCGGGTTCTTCGGCGCTCTCTATCGGGACAGTGGGCTGCAATCTCAAATGTCCTTTCTGTCAGAATTGGCAGATATCACAAATAGTTGATGTCCCCTATCAACAAAAGATTACATCTGCCAGGCTCATTCAAATGGCACTCGATAATCGTTGCCAATCCATAGCCTACACCTACAACGAACCAACCGTTTTTTATCCCTTTGCCAGAGATGTTGCCGTAGAGGCCAAGGATCATGGGATTAAAAATATTTTTATCTCCAACGGCATGTTTAGTCGCGAAATAGTAGAGGATATGGTGGGGATTATCGATGCTTTTAATATCGACCTTAAGAGTTTTAATGCCGATTTTTACAAAATTAAACTCAAGGGAAACCTTGATGGTGTGCTGGATACGCTAAAGCTATTGAGGAAAAACAAATGTTGGCTGGAAGTTACCACGCTGGTTATCCCCGACGAAAACGACAGTCCTGAGGAACTTGCAGCCATTGCCGGCTTTATTTCAAACGAGTTGGGAAATGATACTCCCTGGCATATCTCGGCTTTTTATCCGCAGTACAAAATGATTTATAAAAACCGAACACCGGCACAATCGTTGCAGCGGGCTTATGACATTGGTCGCCGGCAGGGGCTTCATTATATTTACAAAGGTAATGTGGCCGAGCAGGGCATAACCCGTTGTCCGGAATGTCAAAAAG
>CAZKGB010000098.1:0-8349 GCA_964551935.1 uncultured Lentimicrobiaceae bacterium
AACTACAATGTAGTCACCTGTTGGATCAACATCCACCCCGTGAGGCGATTTTGGTTCGGGAATTAAATAAAGCAGTCCGTGTTTGATTGATTCTTCAATAGGAATGTTACGCATTCCGCGAATTACTGTTGTTTTAATTTTTCCGGCTTTAATCAACTCCTCGGCCTTTTTCCAGTTATAAACATGAAGGTAGTCAACATCACGCGAAGAACAACCTGCCTCGAAAGGAGGACGTCCCTGCATGTCGCCACCAATGTACATCTCTGTACAGAATGAGTTGGTAAATCCCCAACCGTAGGTAGCCAGTTTACCGGCATCGGATAAATCCTGAGTATAGGGGGGCATTTCAAAGTTAAACGACTTTTTAATATTAATTTTTCCCTTGTCATTGTCGAATGCCCAGCAGGTTAACCCCCCACGCCAGTATTTCTGGAAATTAACATCGTTTAACGGATGGTATTTGTGATCGTAAGGAGCCGGATATTGGGTTGCTTCCAAAACATATTCTGAATTAGGTGTATAAAAAGCACCACCGTGATCACTTCGAAAAAGAGGGTTAATCACGACCTGTTTAACTTCAAAATCTTTAAGGTCAACGACATAAATCCGTGGATTAGCTTTGTCATTAATAACCATCCATTTACCGTCATAATCACCGTCAGTTTCCGAATAGCCCGGATGGTGGGTGTCACCCCAAAGAATTTCCTGACCATCAATAAAACCATCTTTCATTAGATTATAGGTTTCAACGGAGTAGCCATAACCACTATATGGTTGACGTGTGTTGATAGGTGTGTATTTAACCAAACGCATGGAGGGAACGATATAGGTTGGCATGTTACCCTCTTGTCCGCCGGAGTTTAAAGCCACATATTCATCTTTCAAATTGTCGGGAGTATAAGTTTTAGCCGCGGCCAAAACATCATCTGAGGTCAAGCCTCTTCTTTTTGCTACATCCTCAAAGGTTTCGTTACCGCGAGGAGCGCCTATTTCGGTGCTTTTAGCTTTTTCTGAACCACCTCCACAACTCGAAAGGGTCAAATAAAAGCCGAAAAGTGCAGCTACCAAAACAAGGCTTATATACTTTTTGAATTTTTTCATAATACTCATAGTTATAATTTTTTTTGAAATCCGCATGATTATTTCTCGCTTTCAAGTTTCTCTTTCAACAACTTTTTAGCACGCAAGCCTGCATCAGCAGCTTTAACCTGATACTGGAAATATTGTTCTGCCCATAAGAAAGCATCTTTCCATTTGCCTTCTTTGGCAAATTTCTCATAATTTTCTTTAGGCGTGGCTGCTTTGTTCAGCTGAGCAACAGCATCTTCAACCAAGGCTTTTACATAAGGATAGTTTTCGTAATGGTTATCTTTTAACCAGGTAACAACGCTATTAATAACATCTTGTGTTTGTCCGATAACTTTTAGTTTATCCTCGTAATTTTTCTTGTAACCAAGTAATTGCTCTTTGGTAAGAACAATTTCACCACCTTTTTGTCCTTTAAAGTTTTTAGGTTTAACCATCAGGATACCTTCCATTTCAAGGTGAAGTGCCGAACAGAACTCGGTACAGTAATAGGGGAATGCACCTTCGCGATCGGCAACAAAAGTCAATGAAGCGGTTTTACCGGGTTCAAAACTACCGTGCTTACCATACGTATCAATGGTAAATCCATGTGTTTCATCTTCAGCTAACTCAAGGTTAGTAAGGTGGAACGTAACGATATCGCCTTGGTTTACTTCTACAATCTCAGGAGTAATGTGCGAACGGATAAGGGTACCGAAAACATGAACACGGTTGCCCTGACGTTCGATTTTTTCTTTTCCGGCCACGGTTTTGTAAGGTGAAATTTCACCCGTACGTGAATTGGTTCCGGTGGGGTAACGAATAATCGGCTTAATGGTTGTACGCAATACGGCAACCGAACCATACATATTACATTGGGGAAGACTCATGGTGTATAAATCGCTCATTTTATCGCCTGAAATATCAATCAGGTGTTGGAAACTCGGGCGAATAGGTCCTACTGAAATAAAATTATCGTATAACCCTTCTTTATCAACCACCGTCAGATAGTTTGAGTGAGGTGATGCTGACATTCCCTGAGGAACCATCAACTGACCGGGTTTGAATGTAAGGGTAATGTCGCCCTCTTTTTTTAAGGTTTCGTAATTCCAGCGAATGACTTTTTTATCGTTAAATACAGAGGTGTAAGCCGTGTTGGGGCGGAATTCAAAAGTCATATCAATTACACCGTTACCTAATTTAATACTACCGTGTTTTATGGCAGCAGCATCCAGTGTAGGAATACCATCAACTTTTCCTTTAAAAGTTTTATCGGTTAAGGCTTTAATTGCCTTGGCAAAATCGAAAACAGTGGTTTCGTCGCTAACGGCAATAAAATATTTTCCTTTGGGAGTAACTTTAACATATGATGCATCTCCGGGCAATTCAATCATTGCCATGACATTGGCTTTAACAGCATTGTCAAATGGAACGACAGCAAAATTGTTTACTGTTTTTGTTTTTAATCCAACGACTTTGTTATAATCTACCAAACAAATATAATTCTTTCCATCTTTGGAGGCAAGACCTACCATATACCCGTCGCTACCAAATTTTCCGGCATCGGAATATCCCATAGTAAAGGGAGGCAGTTCTAAAGTAATTGATTTTTCTTTAAGGATACGACCTGCATGGCCGGTTTTAGTAGTTCCTTCAACCTTGTGAAAGTTCCAAAAAGTGATACCTGATTTAAGGTCATCGCTTTGAGCCTCCCAGGTTGCTGGAAACTGGCTGGTTTGAATAACCCAATCGGTGTTTTGGGTAACCGCCACGCCAGGAAAAGCTGATAAAAACAGCGGATGGCTTAAAACCTGTTTGGTTTCAAAGTCTTCCAAATCGAGCATGGCAATTCTCGAGTTGGCACCATCAGAGTAGAAGAGCTGCTTTCCGTCATAATTACCATTTGTTTCTGAAAAGCCCGGATAGCGCATATCGCCATACCAGTCGATTTTATCGTCCAGCGAGGCTTTTTTCAGTAACAATGAACTTTCATCATCATAACCATATCCTTGCCATGGTTCGGGAGAAAAAACGCCCACGTACTTGTAAATACGCATGGAAGGGAGGCCATAAACGATCATCGTACCGGAGTTGCCGGTACCGACAAATCCAAAATACTCATCACGGCCTCCACGCGGCATAAATGTTTTAGCAGCAGCTAAAACATCATTGTCGGTAAGGCCCCGATCTTTTTTCACATCATTGAGCGTCTGCTGCGCATTAACAGGCACACTGGCCGTTACAGCTAACAGAAGCGCGATGCTCAACACGAAAAAACGTCTTGTAAATAACATCATAATACTTAATTTAGGTTTATAAAAAGGATAAAATTGGTTGCAATCTTAACTGTTGTTATTAAATTAAAATACATCACTTACTAATTTAGGTAACTAATTACTTGTTTTCTAAAACCACTTATGCAATTGTTTGTAATAAAAATTAAAATTAATGATTACCACAAAAATAGTTTATTTTCTATTCAATAACCACATCTGTTAAAAAAAATTAAAACCTGCCTCTCTTTTTTTAAGGTTATCCCCTGTCAGTAATCAATAAACAAATGTAAATAAATTAGATATGTAATGTGATTCTGTTTATTTAGAACGTATATAAATTAATTCAATACAAAAAAAGATTATAAATTCTTAAAAAAACCTGATTTAAGTTCATGGTTCAAAACGGATAACTCTGTCGTTTGGCAAAAATGGAAAGTATATATCATATTGTTGAATATCATGTTGTTATCGTCTGTTGTAATATTTAAAATCTTTATAAATAATTATGGATATACAGAAATAAGTATTTTACGTAGCCTGCAAATGAAGTGAAATTTGTACATTCGTGCACTTTAATTTTAAAGATTAAATTTATGGCAAAAGTAAGAGGAGCCATTGTGGTTGACATTGAAGCTTGTAAGGGATGTGGTGTTTGCGTACCTGCATGTCCTACCGATGTTATCGCCATGGCAAAAGAAGTAAATGGAAAAGGGTATCCTTATGCCTTCATGATTAAACCTGAGGCTTGTACAGGATGTACCAACTGTTCCATTGTTTGCCCTGACGGAGTTATTACCGTTTACAGGGTTAAGATTAACGAATAAAAAACAAATAAAATGGGTGAATTAAGATTAATGAAGGGTAACGAGGCGTTAGCCGAAGCTGCTATCAGAGCAGGTGTTGACGGCTACTTTGGTTACCCTATAACACCTCAGTCGGAAGTGATTGAGTACCTTACGGCTGAGAAACCGCATGAAAGAACCGGTATGGTTGTATTGCAGGCGGAGAGTGAAGTTGCTTCCATTAACATGCTGTATGGCGCAGGTGCTACCGGCAAAAAGACCATGACATCCTCTTCCAGTCCCGGCATCAGTTTGATGCAGGAAGGTATTTCTTACATTGCAGGTGCAGAAATTCCGGTGGTGCTCGTGAACGTTGTACGCGGTGGCCCGGGCCTGGGTGATATCCAGCCGGCACAATCTGACTATTTTCAAACTACCAAAGGAGGCGGCCACGGTGATTACAGACTCATCGCGTTAGCCCCCTCTTCGGTTCAGGAGATGTCGGACTTTGTACCGTTAGCTTTCGATCTTGCTTTTAAATATCGCAACCCGGCCATTATTGTTTCTGACGGAGCCATTGGCCAGATGATGGAAAAAGTTGAACTTTTTGAGCAGATACCTCGTTTAACCGACGAAGAAATCAGAGCCAAGTACGAATGGGCCACCAACGGTAAATTGGAAGACGGAAGACGCAGAATCATTACTTCGCTTGATCTCGACCCGCATAAACTGGAAAAACACAATTGGAAACTCCAGAAAAAATATAAAGAGATTGAAGAGAACGAAGTTCGGTACGAGAAAATAATGTGTGAGGATGCCGAATACATTATTGTAGCTTATGGGTTAAGTGCACGTATTTCGCAAAAAGCCATTCAACTGCTTCGTGAAAAAGGCATTAAAGCAGGTCTGCTGCGGCCCATTACTTTATGGCCCTTCCCGAAAAAGCAAATTGAAGAGCTTGTCAACAATGGAATAAAGGGTTTTCTTTCTGTTGAGATGAGTGCCGGACAGATGGTAGAAGATGTCAGGCTTGCCGTAAATGGCAAAGTTAAAGTAGAACACTTTGGTCGTTTAGGGGGTGTGGTACATTCACCCGAAGAGGTTGCCGAAGCCCTGGAACAAAAAATTATAGGAGGATAAAAGATGGCTGAGATAAATATTCAAGATATCATTAAACCTGAAAATCTGGTTTATAAAAAAACCCGGATGATGACCGATAAAACCCTGAGCTACTGTCCGGGTTGTGGTCACGGTACTGCTCACCGCCTTATTATGGAAGTAATAGAGGAGATGGGCAAAGAATTCGACACCATTGGTGTGGCTCCGGTAGGGTGTTCGGTGCTGGCTTATGAGTTTATGAACATCGACATGCAGGAGGCTGCACACGGTCGTGCTCCGGCTGTTGCCACCGGCATTAAAAGGTTATGGCCCGACAAGGTTGTTTTTACCTATCAGGGTGATGGTGACCTGGCTGCTATTGGAACCGGCGAAACCATTCACGCCTGTAACCGTGGCGAAAACATTGTTATTGTTTTTATCAACAATGGTATTTATGGTATGACCGGTGGACAGATGGCTCCCACCACACTTCCGGGAATGAAAACCTCAACCACACCTTACGGACGTGATGTGCAAATGATGGGGAACCCCTTAAAAATGACAGAATTGGTAGCACAACTGCCGGGAACATATTATGTTACACGCCAGGCCGTTCATACACCATCTGCGGTACGCAAAGCCAAAAGAGCTATTCGTAAAGCATTTGAAAACCAAATCAACAAAAAACCCGGACTCTCTTTTGTAGAGGTTGTTTCGAACTGTAATTCAGGCTGGAAAATGACTCCGGTTGATTCCAACATCTGGATGGAAGAAAACATGTTTCCTTTTTACAATTTGGGTGACATAAAAGTTGATGGTCAATTGGTTGAGAAATAAACGTATAACTTTAAAAAACGAAAAAAATGACTGAAGAAATCATTATAGCCGGCTTTGGAGGACAAGGTGTACTTTCGATGGGTAAAATTCTAGCCTACTCCGGAATCATGCAAGATCAGGAAGTTAGCTGGATGCCTGCTTACGGACCTGAGATGCGTGGTGGCACTGCCAATGTTACGGTTATTATCAGCGACGAAAGAATCAGTTCCCCTATTTTGCAGGTTTTTGATACAGCCATCATTCTTAACCAACAGTCGATGGATAAGTTTGAGGAGGCTGTTAAACCGGGTGGGGTCCTGTTATATGACCCCAACGGTATTTCGCATCACCCTTCCCGGAAGGATATTAATATATATAAGGTGGAGGGCGCCAAACTTGCCGCAGAAATGGGTAACACCAAAATTTTTAACATGGTTGTTTTGGGAGCTTATTTAAAAGTAAAGCCGATTGTTAAATTGGAAAATGTGATGAAGGGCTTGAAAAAGTCGTTGCCCGAACGTTATCATAAATTACTCCCTCTTAACGAGGATGCCATTAACATGGGAATAAAAAATGTAATTCCGGTTCAGGAAGTATAGAGTTTTTTATTTAGTATTTCAGATTCCTCGCATCACCATGATGCGGGGTTTTTTTTGCTTAAAATTGGCAGTTCACCCCCCTTTAAATGAAAAGAAAATCCGTAGAAATTTAATAATCAATCCTGGAGCATTTTTTAAGTGCTTCGGCAATTTCTTTGGGTTTTACCGGTTTGCTCACAAAATCGTCCATTCCGGCTGCAAAGCAGCGTTCCATGTCCTCTTTCATGGCGTTGGCTGTAAGTGCTACAATTCGCGGCCGCTTATCGGGGTAGAGCCGGTTAATTTCTTTTGAAGCCTGCAAGCCATCCATTTCGGGCATTTGCAGATCCATAAAGATAACATCATACGGCTGACGAGCCACGGCTTCGAGTGCTTCAAGACCGTTAGCCACAATATCGGCCTGATAACCGAGTTTTTCCAAAAGCCTGCTGGCTACTTTTTGATTAATCACGTTGTCCTCGGCTATTAACACCCGTAAAGGGTGCTTCTTTCCCATATTGATAAAATTGATTTTTCCGGAATTCTTTTTCTTATCCTCAACCTTGATATTAAAAACCGAAAGAAGAGTTTGTAACAAAACATTCTTTTTTATCGGTTTGGTAAGATAGGCATTAAAACCATTATACTTTTGTTGCATCTCCTTGGCTGTTTGATGCAAAGAGCTTAAAATAATAACAGGGATTTTTTTATAGGCTTCGAGTACTTTAATGGATTCGGTTAACTGAGCACCATTCATATTTGGCATTTCCATATCAGTAATCACCACATCATAAGGGGTTTCTCTTTTTTCGATTAACTTTAGAGCAACCGAACCCGAATCGGCTTCATTTACATTAATACCCCACGAATCGAGCATTAATCTGAGTACTTTTCTGTTGGTGTCGTTATCATCAATTATTAAGGCGCATTTACCTTTTAACTTTTCAGCGGAGCCCTCGTAAGGTTTGGAAGGTTTCTGCTCTGACTTTTTCACCCATATTTCAAAATAGAAGGTAGTTCCTTTACCCCATTCACTTTCGAGCCATATTTTACCTCCCATCATTTCCGACAAGCGTTTACAAATTGCCAGTCCAAGGCCTGTTCCACCATAATATCTGGTGGTTGACACATCAACCTGGCTAAACGATTTAAAAAGCTTATCCATTTTATCTTTTGGGATTCCGATGCCTGTATCAGCTACTTCGAAAAGCAATTTAACCCGGTCACCCTCATCTCCTGTTTTTGACACATGGACTTTTATTTCGCCTTCCTGAGTAAATTTTACCGCATTACTTAGCAGGTTAACAACTATTTGACGGAGCCGTGTAACATCGCCCTCCACTACAGGAGGCACATCGTTATCCATCACAAAAGCAAGTTCCAGTTTTTTTTCCGAAACCTTAGGAGCGATTAAATCCAGTGCTCCTTCCAAACTGGGACGAATCTCAAAAGGTTGTTCTTCCAGTTCCAGCTTTCCCGACTCGATTTTTGAAAAGTCCAGAATATCATTAATAATGGTAAGAAGCGAATCGGCGCTAATGCGTATTGTATCGACAAAGCCCCGCTGCGAGCTGTCAAGTTCCGTGGCTTCGAGCAGGCTTGTCATGCCTATAATCCCGTTCATGGGAGTACGTATTTCGTGACTCATATTAGCAAGAAAAGCACTTTTGGCTTTACTGGCTTTTTCTGTTTCAACTTTTGCTTTATGCAGTAAAATATTGTTGGTAATGGCAT
>CAZKGB010000099.1:0-8326 GCA_964551935.1 uncultured Lentimicrobiaceae bacterium
GCCCCATCTGTCAGCACAGTTTCAGAACCATGCTCCCGGGAGGATTTGATTTGCCCGTGATAGCTGAAAAGGAGATTGTAGGGGGTGGTTACCGGCAAAACAATATATGCCCTCGCTGCCAGAGCACCGACCGCGACCGGTTGGTGTACCTTTACTTTAAAGAAAAAACCACCTTTTTCACCCAGCCGCAACAAGTGCTGCACGTTGCACCGGAGCCATCGTTGTTTAAAGTATTTTCAAAACTACCGAACCTTGTTTATTACGCGGGAACCAAGTACCAGGAAGGGTTTTATTACAGCGATGAACTTCCGGTTATCGATTTGAGGGCGCTTTCGTACAAAGACAATCTTTTTGATTTTGTGATTGCCAACCATGTGCTGGAACACATCAAAGAGGAAGACAAAGTACTACACGAAATATTCAGGGTATTAAAACCCGGCGGCAGTGCCATACTTCAGGTTCCTGTTGCGAATAAACTTAATACCACCTTTGAAGACCCCTCCATACAAACCAAAAGCGACCGCGAAAAGTTTTACGGTCAGTTCGACCATGTCAGGCTCTACGGAAAAGATTATCCCGACCGTTTGTCGGCTGCAGGCTTTACTGTTAGTAAAACCAAACCCGGAGATAGTAGCTGGCCGATGGCAAATGCCGATAAATTTGCCTTAAACAGTAACGAATATTTGTATATTGCCAATAAACCGGTAAATAAACTATGATAAGATTCATGAAATACGGGCTCTTACTTTCTGTGGCCATCGTTATCTTGTTTGGTAATGCCGGTTATAGCGAAATCATAAACCACGATACCTGTTTGTTAACTTTAGACAAAACCGTTCAATCGGTGCTGTCGGCATCGCCTGATAAGTACACGCCGGAACAAACAGACAAGCTAATAACACTAACCGGCTGTTTCAACCATCTTAGTTTGCCAGCCCTCACCATCACACTACTTACCGATAACAGGTTTAAACCCGAATCAACGCTATTGAGCACTCAACAGGAAATATCCATTTTTCAAAATCTGGCTCAGGCTTATAAACAAAATCAAGACTTCCTCCATGCTGAAGAGTATTATAAAAAAATACTCGAACGCTATTCCGATCAACAAAACGAGGATAGCGTGTTATCAGTCAGTTTTGCACTGACTGATATGTTGCTTGAAGAAAATAAAACAGAAAAGGCATCGCTCTATTTTTTACTTATTCATAAAATGATTGATTCAAAACCATCGGCTTTCAACCTTCAATGCAAACTTTTATTGCATGAAGCCAAAGCTGCCCGGCTGCAAAACAACTACGACAAAGCCATCCGTTTGCACCGGCTCGCCATCGATTCGGTCAAATCATGTAACAGGACTGTAAAACTGCAACACCGGTTGAAGCTGGCCTCGCTTTACACCTTTGTAAACAACACCGATTCATCCTCTATTATTCTTGAATCAACAGGCAAAGATTCGGTTCTCCTTTTGTCGGATTACTACCTCGTAAAATCAGCTTTGTTCAGGAAAAAGAAAGATTTTGTACACGCTTCACATTACTTCTCCCTTTTTGTTAACGAAACCAACAAGCAAAACAAAACCACCGATAATTACAGAAAAAAAATGTTGTCGGTTAACAGCGGTTTTATCAATTTCATTGCTACCATCAAGCCTGTTGAAAAAGAGAACTTTTTTAGCTGGGGATTATCGCTGTTGGGAATTCTCTTTAGCCTGACTGTGTTAACCATCTTGCTATTAATCATTCTTTCTCAACGAAAACAACTCGCAAAAAGAAAACAGGATTTGCTAAAAGCTGAATCGGTTAAAGCCAAACTGCTGGAGGATGGCAGAAAGCTTTTGGACAGACAAAATGATGGTGTTAATACCAGAAGAGAGCTAATAGCCAAAGAGATAACCGAAAAAAATCAATCCATAGAAAAACTAAACCAGCAAATTGAGCAAACCAAACTCATCAAGAAAAAGCGGGATAAAGTAAATATGGAGATTAATTTTCAGGTAAGGTCACTGCTGTCAAGTGTTATCGGCTTGTCGGGCATCTTTAAAACAGAGTTTGCCAAACGAAAAAATACCAAGCTTTACAAGTATGCCGATATCATTGAAGAAAACGCATCGATGTTATTAAACATTATCGATGCTTATCACGAGTACACCAGCATCGATTCGGGTAAAACAAGTTACAACATCACCAAAGTAAATGCTGTTTCAATTATTCAAAGTGTGGTAAACGAGCTCAGTGACCTAGCTAAGCAATCTGCTGCCAAAATGATTTTTAACAGCAAAAAAATTCCATTGCTGCTGGCCGATGAACCGATTTTAAAAAAAATCATTACCATTGCAGCCCGGGTAGCCCTTAACAACACGAACCGCGGCTTTGTTATCATCGACATCGACCTGGTAAAAAATGGCCAGTATTGTACAATAAAGGTTCAAAACACGGGCCACGGTTTCGACCCTGCTTATGTTGCTGATATTCTGAAACCTTTTAACCGTGAAGGGCTAAATTACATTCCGGGTTTTACCGGAACAGGAATGGAGTACCCGTTAATTAACCGGTTGGCTCAGTTAATAAAAGGAAAGGTTACCATTGAAGCTGCCATCGAACAGGGTATCACCTTTACCCTCACCCTCCCGGCCACTGATATTTTTGAAGAGACCCGTACGCTCAAATCCTCTCAAGAGAAAACCGAAGAAAAAAGCACCATTCCCTGGAAAGGGCTTAAAGTGTTGGTGGTTGAAGATGATGTGATGAACCGGCTTTTATTTACAAAGATTTTAAAAGGTGCCTCCACCCTGGTTATTGCCGAAGATGGTGAAAAAGCCCTTGAAACGGTAGGGAATTTTTTCAGGGATGATGAAGTTTTCGATCTGGTATTAATGGACATTAACCTGCCCCAGCCGTGGGATGGCGTTAAACTAAAAGATAAAATCAGAGAGCTGTTTATGCCTTATAAATCGGTTCCGTTTATTGCCCAAACGGCTTATGCCATGCAGGGCGACCGCGAAGAGTTTCTCTCGAAAGGATTTGACGAATACATCTCGAAACCCATTATGAAGAAGGAGTTAATACGGGTAACAGCCATCGCGCTAAAGCAGAAAGCTATTTAGAAATATCCTCTAAGGTCAGTTCAATAATCAAGGGCGAATAGGGAGGGATGTTATAGGCTCTCTTTTCAACCCCCTTGTATCCGAGACTTGAAGGGACAACCAGTTTTGCTTTTCCCGATTTTCGCATCATGGGCAAAGCCTCTTCCCATCCCGGAATTACCGTTCCCGATCCCAGTACAAATTTAAAAGGGCGTCCATCGTCGAGCGTTGAAAAGAGCTTCTCATCATTCAGGTTGTAAAGGGTGTAATGAACCGAAAGAGTGTTGCCCTTTTCAGGATGCGGTCCTGTTCCCTCTTTCTCCGAAATGTAATAGAGGCCATCAGCCGTAGGTTTCACGGTTATATTGTGTTTCTTAATATAGGCTGCAATCTTGGCGGGTTCCGCTTTTTTAAGGGCTTCTTTCTTCTTCTCCTTTTTTTGTGCCTCTACTTTCCTGATTTTTTTTACCTCCTCTTTGGTTTTCAGCTTATCCAGCTTTATTTCGTAAATAATGGTCGAAAAAGGTGGCACGGCACCCCCATTGCCATCCTGACCGATACCTATATCGGAAGGTACAATTAACCGGGCTTTTTCACCTTCGTGCATCAAGCCCAATCCCTGCATTAGCCCCTGAGTATCGAATGGTTTGCCATACTCGATAAAGAGTGGATCTTTTCCAAAATTATCGTATAAATCGTAATCGACTCCAATGGCTTGTACCCGCATGAAAACCTGACACATATCTCCCTTTTTCGGTTTTCGGCCATACCCTTTTTGAAGGGGGGTATAAATCAATCCCGATTCAAGAGGTTGGGTGGTAATGTTGTTTTGCTTTACATAATCCGCCAACAGCTTAAACTGTTTCACCTTCTCGCGTTGCAACTTTTGATTTTCCGATTGTTGGTATTGACTTTGGGTTTGAATTTTCATCAATTTGATGTCGAAATACATGGGCTCACCCGGAGTAACATATTCAGGAAGCTTTTTCAAGTTGGCTGTTTTATAAAAAAACGAATCGGCCACCACGGCAAAGGTAAACGAGTCGCCCGGAGACATTAACTTAACGCCGTTGTAAATATCGCCCTGAAACATGGGTTTGATAACCGGAAAAACGAATTTGTTTTCAAGCTCCTTACTGTCGAACAACACGGTATCTTTCAGATAATACCGCATCTTAACCGTTACATAATTGTTTAAACGGGCTTTGGCGGTATCGTTGCCACGGATGTGAACCTTGTACCATACATTGCCGGGGCCTTTGGTAAAGCCATCAAATTGATTATTCTGTTTGCATGAAACAACCAGCAAACCGACAACAATAACAGAAAACAGTAATTTCTTTAACATGACTCCAAATTTATTTGTATGTAAAAATCAAAACAGGCTGTCTAAAAAAAAATTTAGACAGCCTATTTAGGATAACATCTCCGCAAAACGACTATTTACCGCTGGTAAAGTCGATTAGCTCAACATCAAAAACCAAAGGTGAAAAAGGAGGTATTGCACCACCACCTGCACCTCTTGCGCCGTAAGCCAGCTTGGAAGGTATAATTAATTTAGCCTTTGCACCTTTGTTTAAAGCGGCAATGCCTTCATCCCATCCTCTGATAACACGCCCTACGCCAAGTTGAAACTCGAAGGGTTGTCCCCTGTCGACCGAGCTGTCAAATTTGGTTCCATCCAACAGGTATCCTGTATAATGAACCTTTACTTTATCGCCCTTTTGCGGTTTAGGGCCGTTTCCTTTTTTGGTAATAACAATAAACAACGAGTCGGCGGTTGGTGCCACGGTAATGTTGTTATCGGTTAAATACTTTTGCAGTTTGCCTGCTTCTTCTGCTTTGTTTTTCATCATCTCTTCTTGTTGAATTTTTTGGGCCTCCTGAGCCTCTTTCAGTTTTTCTTCTTTTGAGGTAATTTTCAGCATTTTAACATCAAAAAAGATTGATTTAACCCCTTTAAGCTCTTCAGGCACAGTTTTATATCTGAACAATTTCTGAAAAACCGAATCGGCATTACACTCAAAGGTAGCACTATCGTCGATATGCATCATAGCCATACCTTCATAAATATCAGCCTGGTGAACCGATTTAACTATGGGTAGTTCCATGGGTTGCGGCAGTTTACTACTGTTAAAAAGAACAGAGTCGGGAGTACGGTAAATCATTTCAACGGTAACATAATCACCTTCGGCGGGAGTATTATCGTCATTATTTTGCACGTAGAACTTGTATTTAAGTCCGTCGTTGGTTGTTTTCCACTTGTCTGTTTTATTATTACAAGAGGTTAAAAATGTTGCTGACACCATGAAGGCAGCTAACCATAAAATCAGATTCTTTTTCATTTTAAAACATTTTATTTGTTGAGCGGATGAGTAGCATAACTGCCACTATATCCAAAATTAATTTACATCCAATACTTCAATCGTATAAATTACGATGGCTCTGGGAGGAATCTTATCATCATCGCCGTTAAGGCCATAAGCTAAAAATGAGGGTATAATCACATTGGCCTTATCGCCTTTATGCAGATGCATGACAGCCTCTTCAAGACCGGTTTCAACACCACCATGACCCACTTCAAAAACTTTAGGGCCCAGTTTTACCGACGAGTAGATCATCCGTCCGTTTATTAAAAAGGTATTGTACTTTAACGCCACCCGGTCGCCCTGTTTAATAGCGCGGCCCTTGCCATGCTTAACAATTTGGTATCGCAACCCCGAGCCTGTTGTTTCCATGTTCCAGTGATGGCGACGTACGTAATCGTCAATCTCCTGATTTTCTACTTTAAGCAGATAACGATTAACCTTTTCGAGCGATTTTTCCGGACTTTTTTGAACCTCTTTCGGTTTTTTGGCAACATAACCCGAAGGCTTGTTGTTGTTGCACGAAACCAATAACAGGCCCGACAACATCATAATGGTTAAAACAAAAACTCGCATGTTAATAGGATAATTTATAATTTAACTCATCTTTTAATGATTCCAAAACACCTTTAATAGCATCAATGGTTTGGGCAATATCCGTTAATGTTTGCCCTCCGGCTGCATTTTTATGGCCACCCCCGTTAAAATGGTTTCTTGCAAGCAGATTAACGTTAAAGTGGCCTTTAGACCGAAACGAAAGTTTTATTTTTTTCTCTTTTTCGGTAATCAGCACAGCCAGGTTAACATCATCCATCGAGAGCGGGAAATTTACCACCCCTTCAGTATCACCAACCTGATAATCAAATCGTTTTAAATCCTCTTTTGAAAGGTAGATAACAGCAGTGTGCAGTTGATGCCAAACTATCATCCGTTCCGAAATGGCAAAACCCAGCAATCGTAGGCGGTTTTCACTAAAAGTATCGTAAACCAACCTGTGTACCCGCTCCGCATCGACTCCTTTTTCAATTAAATCGGCAACAATGTGGTAAGTTTCGGGGTAGTTGGCTGCGTAACTAAACGATCCGGTATCTGTCATGATGGCCACGTAAAGCGCAACCGCGACTTCTTTGTTTATCAAGGCTTTATCGCCCATCATTACGATAAACTGGTAAACCAGCTGGCCGGTTGAAGTGGTGTCGGTGGTGGCAAAATAGTAATCGAAGCCCTCTTCCGGATCGATATGATGATCGATAAGAAACGTTTTTCCCGGGGCAGCTTTCAGCAGATTGGTCATTTGTCCTACCCTGCCAATGCTGTTATAATCCAACGAAAAAACCATGTCGGCCTCCAACAACAGCTTTTTAACAACCGCAGCCTTTTTTTCAAAAATCACCATTTGGTTTGCACCGGGCATCCAGCCATAGAACTCGGGGAACTTATTGGGAACGATAGCAGTAACATCATGACCTTTTGCCCTGAGGTAATGCATCATAGCGAGCGTGGAGCCCACGGCATCCCCATCCGGGTTCAAGTGGGTTGTAAGGACTATTTTCTTTTTTTTGGAAAAGAAATCAGCAAGTTCACCTTTTTGTTGGTCTGATAACATATCTATTTTTACTAAAACGGTGGGCAAAGTTAACCAAAATGGGCTATTATTGATTATTGCCCAAAAGTATTACCGTTAAAAGTTGTTAAGCCCTGTAAACGAAAACGGTAGTTAAAGTATAACAGCCACTGCCCGCACTTTCGAATTACCCGGGTTTTACCTTTACACAAGGATTGCTGAACAAAAAACAGAAACCAATGGTTTAAAGAGCAGACCCCGGAGCTGATAATTAACAAATTCTACTATTTTTGCACAAATTTTTAAACACATAAAACATGTCAGGAAACATTACATTTACCATGATTAAGCCTAAAGCCGTTGAAAACGGACACATTGGGAACATTTTAGCAAAAATAATTGAAGGTGGATTTAGCATCAAAGCCATGAAATACCTGCGTTTAACCAAAGAGCAGGCGATGGACTTTTATGCAGTTCATAAAGAACGTCCTTTTTACAACGATTTAACCGAATTTATGTCGTCAGGCCCTATTGTTGCTGCTGTTGTGGAAAAAGAAAACGCAGTGGAAGACTACCGTAAACTGATTGGTGCTACCAATCCTGCCGATGCTGCCGAGGGTACCATTCGTAAATTATACGCCACTTCCATCGAAGCAAACGCTGTTCATGGTTCCGACAGCGATGAGAACGCACAAATTGAAGCAAGTTTCTTTTTCTCGAAATTAGAAATGTTTTAAAACAACCTATTCCGGTTTATAACTTTTAAACCGTCCGTTTTTGTAAAATATTATAATTTTTTCGATTTCCGAATCCCCTTTATCAACCGGTTTAGGGGATTCTTTTTTTAATCCCTCATCCTTTTTCATAGCCGCCGAAGCATAAACAGGAGGATTTTCCGATTTTACAACAGGTAATTCGGTAGCTCCGCCATCAACTTGAGCAGGAAAATTGATGGAACCGTCAGAAACATTATCCTGACTTCCCCTGTTGCTTTCCCCTATCATTTTCCCCTTTCCATAAAACAACCAATCGATGTTAATTTCTTCAAACCTGTTTTTAAGCTTAAGAACAAAATCCAAACTCGGTTTGTTTCTGCCCGACATGATGTGAGATAATGCCGAACGCTGTATGCCAATTTCGTTGGCAAATTGTGTTGCCGACAAATGATAATACTCCATAATGGTCTTAATCCGCTCGTTCATTGGTATGCGCTTTTGTTGACAAATATAACAATTTCACGTAACATATGTAACAATTTAACCAAAAGGAACCGTGTTACATTTGTAAACATTGGTTTTCTTAAAGTATTTT
>CAZKGB010000100.1:0-8298 GCA_964551935.1 uncultured Lentimicrobiaceae bacterium
GAGCAATATATTAAAAGGAGAAATAACCTGCATTTTTATACCGGTGCCGGTGTTGAGGTGGGGATGGTTTATTATCCGGTTTCGTCTGACCAGATCACCTATGCTGCTGATGTATCCTTTGGGCTAAAGGTTAAAAAGTATTATTTTGAAACCGGTGTTGGGTATCGTTATGTTCAGGAACGCGGCAGTTACAAAATCAATTTTATAACAAAGGATAGTGTGGGATATTATAATCAGGTTACCTCGTTCGAGATTAACCCGCAATATCCCGATAAAATTATTCTGAATTATAAAAAGACTACCGTTTTCGATTCCATTGAGCATGTGGCTTACACGGCACCTCTTTTTAAATACGATTATTTCACGGTGCCGTTAAAAATCGGATACCGTTTCTTTAACAGAAAAAAATTGTTTGCAGCCTTGGAAACCGGTATAGAATATAACCGTTTAATAAACGCTTACATTCCTGAATCCGGGTTTTACTATCAGGGGTCGGATGTGATTAATATTGTAAACACTACCTCCGAAAGAGTGATAAACAATTGGAAATATCTGATCTCAATAAGGGTAGGGATAAAACTAAAAAATAATATTTGTTTGATTGTACAACCCGAATTTAGTAAATATGCAAATTCGATTTATAAAGTAGAAAGCGGTTCGGGAAAGACTAAACCTTATATGATGAACTTGCGTGCCAGTATTTATTACGATTTTTAAAAATAGCTGAGTTATGATTTCTGTAAAAAAAATATCGCTTCTTACTTTTCTTATGGTCTGTCTGTCGTTACATCTGTTGGCCTATAATGGTGAGGTTGTGTTTACCGGACGGGTAACTTCTCTTCAGCAACAAAACACCGTCGCCTTTTATCGGGTGGTTATTAGAAAAGGTGACGATTCGCTTAATACGGTTTATGCCATTACCGATGAAAATGGAGTTTATTCTCAAAAAATTGTAATTGAACCAGACGAAACGGTTATTGTTTCTGTTACAGATTGTGAAGGGGCTGAAAAGTATCAGGTGTTTAATGCTCCCGATTCAATCAATGTGGCCGACTTTTCAATATGCTTTTCATACGTTGACTGTTATGCAATGTATATGGAACAGCCCGACTCAACAAATCCACTGGCGCATTATTTTTATAACTTTTCCGAAGGATATTATAACCTGATTGTTTGGGACTTTGGCGATAACACAACTAGCAACGAAGAAAACCCATACCACGTTTTTCCCGATGAAGGTGCTTTTACGGTTTCGTTGACAATAGCCGATACGCTTTCGCCTACCGGTTGTTTCGATATTTACTCTCAGGAGATTATTGTTGGCGGACAGCATGACTGTAGTGCCGATTTCTCTTTTTTACTCGACACCTTAAATATAACTCCTAACGTTTATCGTTTCAGTAATCTGTCGATTGGTGATAGTCTTAATTATTACTGGGATTTTGACGATGGCTACTCTTCAGTTGAAGAGTCCCCCGTGCATGTATATCAGGAGGGGGGTAATTACGAGGTTACGCTTTCTGTTCATGATGTGTCCGGCTTTTGTTACGATGAAATTACAAAAGAGGTGGTAACACCTGAATATTTTAATTTTGGCGGTCAGGCATTTTTGGGCGATTATCCCATTAATATCGACCCTGATGACAATTCCAATGTTGCTGTGGCTAACCTATACCGGAAAATGGAGGGAAGATGGCATTTTGTGGATAAACGTGAGTTTTGGCAGCTGGGATATTATTGGTTTGTTGATAAACTGGAAGGTGATTATTTGATAGAGGTTGGATTAAATAACGAATCGGCCGACTATAATAACTATGCACCGGGATATTTTATGCATGCAGCCAAATGGCAGGATGCATCAACTTTTACACTTGATAGCGAGGCTTTTGAAGAATCGGTTAACCTTACCCCGCTCGCTCCGCTGGATAATGGCATCTATAAGATTTCGGGTTATGTTGTGTTCGATTCATCACGAACCGGAACGGTTACGGATACCTTGTCGGAGGTTTTAGTGCAACTATTTAATCAGGAGGGTAACATGGTAAAATATACCTATAGCAATCAGCTTGGTGGATATGAGTTTGATAACCTCCCGGAAGGAACTTATTCCGTAAGGGGTGAGGTGGTTGGCATTTGCTCGAGTAAATCAACTGTAAACCTGTCGGACGACAATCCGTTTGAAAATGATATACGTGTTACGGTGTTCGATTGCGGAAATATTGGTGTTGATGAAAATCCGGCACCAAACCATCAAATTTCAGCGGTGATGTATCCTGTTCCGGCAAAAAATACGATAACAATCAGTTTGAGTTCAGCTTTTATAAGTAAAATAAAAATTGATATTTATAATATTCAGGGAGTAAGGATGGAATATCGTGAGTTTCTGCTTTCAGGAAATGAAAATCCTGAAATAGATATTAGTAAATGGCCAAACGGAATCTATCTTGTTAATATTCTCAACAATAACAACGAGAAGCTTTTAGGTAAAAAAATAATTATTTCTCATTAATCCGGACAACCTTTGTTTTTTTCTTTGTCTTACTAATTGGAAACTTCAATATTTTATTCACTAAATCTTTTTTAAAATGAAAACAATTATTCTAAGTTTATTTTTGAGCGTGATGAGCTTTATGGGCTTTGCACAAGCTTATCAGGTAACCGTCAGTGGTACTGTTATCGAAAGCATCTCGGGGATGCCGCTCGGTGGCTTAAGTGTTACCATTGAAACCGATAGTACTCCCTCCGGTGGGTATTACAATGTAGTTTTAACTGACATTAACGGGTATTACACTGATACTTTTAATGCTGCTGATGGTGAGCAGGGTATGGTGATTACCTCAATAGATGATTGTGATGGCGAAGCTATTCGCGAAATCAATCAATACTCGTATAATGTCAATGTTTTTGAGGTGAACTTCACCTATTGCGAAGATTCTACCGGTGGTGATACCTCCTGCATGGCAATGTACTCGTATTATAATGGAGATAACTATCTAGAAATTAGTTTTGAAGATGAGTCTTTTGGTAATCCTACCAGCTGGAGCTGGGATTTTGGTGATGGAACCACTTCAACAGAGCAAAACCCTGTCCATTCTTTCGCACAGGAAGGTGATTATCAGGTCTGTCTTACTATTACAGATACTGTTAATGATTGCGAGAGCACTTATTGCGAGGAAATTGTAGTGGAAGAGTGGAATGACTGTCAGGCTTTTTACTATTATATGCCAATCGACTCGACCGGGAATGGTACGGGAACCTATCAATTTACTGATTTCTCGATGGGGAATCCTGATTCATGGTCTTGGAGTTATGGCGATATCATCTTCTCCAACGAACAAAATCCTGTTTATACTTTTGACCACGAGGGGGTGTACAATGTTTGCTTAACCATATACAACTCTGTCGATTCTTGTCAGGATACCTATTGCGAGAACATTTATGTTTATTACGACTCTTTAAACTGTTTTGGTTATTTTGAGTATGGAGTAACTGACTCTTCCGGTTTAACCCTTGATTTTGCTGCTGTTGATTATGGTAGTGACTCGATGGATTATACATGGAACTTTGGTGATGGAAATACCGGTACAGGCGAAGCGGTTTCGCACACCTATGCTGACGGTGGTGTTTACGAAGTTGTGTTAACAGCTAACAGTGCTGATTCCGGTGGTTGCTCATGGAGCTATGATGAGGCTGTTTGGGTTGGTGATAACTGGACTTTTAATATTTCAGGAATAGTTTATGTTGATTCGTTGGTTCCTGCTGATGCCGGCAGTGCTTATTTGATGGCGTTCGATACTACCTGGACAAACCTGATAAATATTGATACGGCCGTTATTAATGCTGACGGTTCGTACGAATTCGAGGTTGAGCCGTTTGAGCATTGTCTCTATTTTGTTCAGGCAGAGTTGTCTGACCAGTCGGCTTATTTCGGACAGTATGTTCCTACCTACTACGTGAATGCCCTGTCGTGGGAGGAAGCATGGCCTGTTTTCCCGTTCGTTCCTGAGGAATACTATATTTTTATGATACCGCAAACTACTTCAAATAGTGGGCATGCTGCTGTTGCAGGTGTGGTAAACGCCCAGGGTAGCCGTGGTGTTGTCGAGGGAGTTATGATGCTATTGATGGATGAAAGCGGAAACCCGATAGGCTATGTAAGAACTTCCGAGGATGGTGCTTTCGATTTCTCGGAATTGGCCTACGGAACCTATCAATTGCGTATTGAATATGTTGGTATCGAAAGTCAAACGGCGACTATTACGCTATCAGAGGGTAATCCGACTTCTAATGTTATCGTTACGCTTAAAAATGGCGAGGCCTATTTGGGAGTTGATGAGATTCATTCAGCCTACCTGAAAGAGTTTGGTAATATTTATCCAAATCCTGTTACTTCCGATGCTTCGGTTAATATTACCATGAAGCAGGCTTCTAAAGTAAATGTGATTATTACCAATCAGATGGGACAGGTTATTATTGCTAACACGGTGAATTTGCAACCGGGTGCTAATAAAGTTGATTTGCATACAACGCACCTTCCACAGGGAGTATATATAATAAAAGTACAATCGAAAGATGGTGCTTTGGCAACCCGTAAAATGGTAAAGGTTAATTAAATCTGTGGTTGTTTTTTTAGAAAAGGCTCTTCCGGGTAACCGGAAGGGTTTTTTCTGTTTTATTACCCTGAGGTAAAAGGGTATCGGTTTATCTTCCTGCACACCTTACGCACTTTGAGCTTTCGGGCATAACAACCAGGCGCTGAATGGGTATGGGTTCGCCGCAGGAGATGCATTGGCCAAATTTTTCATCATCAATTCGCTCCAAAGCAAGGTTGATGTTTTTAAGTTTGTCTTCTGCCGTGCGTAAAGCAGCTTCGTTTACACTTTTGTTGTTGATGGCATCCATTCGGCTTACACGGCCTATGGCGCAATCGGGCTCGATAGGCTGCGTTAGCTCTTTGAGTTCTTCTATTCGTCTGTGAAGTTTTTTTCTGCTTTTAACCAGATACTCTTTTACCTGAATTTTTTCTTGCGGCGACATAAATACAACTTTAGATATTGTGTTGGTGATTTTAAAAAGCTATTCCCTTGATATCTTTATACAATTTTACCGCATAAAGATCGGTCATGTTGGAAACAAAATCCAACACGGTTTGAATTTTGTTGTAAACAGAGGTGCTGTTTGTTTGATACTGTTCCGGGATAAGCGACAGCAACTTTTTATGATAGTCCGATTTCGGTTCTATAACAGCAGGAACAAACTCCTCCAACAACGTGCCTAAAATATTATAGCCCGCCAACTCAATGGAAATTACATCCGGGTGGCGATAAATTTTTTCAATCGATAATTTCTGAACTGCTTTCATGGCCTGTCCACTGCTGTCGTTCAGGTGCTTTATGAGGCTTCCTTCAAAAACACCTTCCAAAATTTGGTGTTGATGATTTATGAAAATAGCAACCGTTTCGTTGATTAACCTCGAAATAACGATGGCTCTTAAAAAGGCAATGCGTTCGTTGGTGTCGGTAACTTCCCGGTAAACACTCTCCCTCATTTTAAAGAATTCAGCATCCTTTACTTGGTCAAAGAATTGTAAAAAAAGATTTTCTGTTTCTTGTGTTTCCAGGATTCTGAGTTTGTGTGCATCTTCTAAATCCATTAGCTGATAGGCGATATCATCGGCAGCCTCCACCAGATAAACCAAGGGAAACCGGGCATAAACTTTTTTATCGGCATCCAGCAACGGAATTCCCAGCTTGTTGGCCACCATGGCAAAGGTTTCTGCTTCAGATTGGAAGAATCCGTATTTCTTTTTTTCAGGAAAGGCCGTTGCCGGAAAGGGGTATTTTACCAGCGAGGCCAGGGTGCTGTAGGTAAGGGCAAAGCCACCCTGCCGGCGGCCTGTAAAGGAGTGCGCCAGAATTCGGAAGGCGTTGGCATTGCCTTCAAAGTGTAATAAATCCTGCCACTCGTCTTTTGAAACGAGGTGCTTATATTTTGTACCCTCTCCGGTTTGAAAATAGCGTGATAATGCCGACTCTCCCGAATGTCCGAAAGGGGGATTGCCCAGGTCGTGAGCCAGACAGGCTGCAGAGACGATGGTTCCCAGTTCGCTGATGAGTTTGGAATTGATGGATGGGTCTTTCTCCAGTTCCATCGAAACCCGATCGCCAAGGGTTTTGCCAATGCTGGCCACTTCGAGGCTGTGGGTTAACCGGTTATGGACAAAAATACTCCCCGGCAACGGAAAAACCTGGGTTTTATCCTGAAGCCTCCTGAAAGGCGACGAAAAAACCAGCCGGTCGTAGTCTTTCTGAAACTCAGGCCTCGAAGGGCTCTCTTCCGTGCTTTTTCGATTTTTCGACCCCAACCGGTTACTATTAATTAATTGATTCCAATTCATTGATTTGTACTAATGTTTTTATCTTTTCTATCCTTCAAACGGCAACCGGTTCAAAATCGATCTCCCCAGTGTAATTTCATCGGTGTATTCCAATTCGTCGCCAATGGCCACCCCACGGGCAATGGTGGTTACTTTAACACCAAACTCTTTCACCAGTTTATAGATGTAATAATTGGTGGTGTCGCCCTCAACAGTAGCAGGTAGTGCCAAAATGATTTCCTTAATATCTTCGGTGTTGATACGCTCAACAAGATGACGAATGGCAATATCATTGGGGCCAATACCCTCCATGGGATTAATAATCCCACCCAGTACATGGTAGAGGCCGTTAAACTGTGCCGTGTTTTCAATGGCCATCACATCGCGGGTGTCTTCTACCACGCAAACCGTGTTTTCATCTCGCTTGTGGTTCGCGCAAATCTCGCAAATATCGTTGTCCGAAATGTTATTGCAACGTTTACAAAATCTAATATCACGTCGCATTTTAATAATAGCATCTCCCAGTTTCTCGGCATATAGCTCGTCATCTTTTAAAATGTGTAGTGCAAGCCGTAACGCGGTTTTTTTTCCGATTCCCGGCAGACGGGAAAGCTCACCAACCGCGTTTTCCAATAATTTTGATGAATATTCGTTCAATATTTACCTGTTTATGTTTGAAAAAGAAAATCAGTGTAAAATTACTATTTTCGCTTAATGAAAAATAACAGAAAAAAAATGATTTCAACAAAAAAGTTTTTACAACTCCAAATGCTTGCACTTGTTTTATTAACACAGTTTGCTTTTGGACAAACTACTTACAATAAAGTGGATGGCAACGGGATGAAACAGGGACAGTGGGTTAAAATGTGGAACAACGGGGTGGTTAAATACAAGGGAGTTTTTAAAGATGATAAGCCTACCGGAGTGTTCAACTATTATTACCCTTCCGGAAAACTTAAGTCGGTGATGACCTTTGCAGAGGATGGCAACAAAGCTCACAATATCTCGTATTACGAAAATGGAAAAAAGATGGCAGAAGGCGATTTTGTCAATCAAAAAAAGGTTGGTGTTTGGAAGTACTTTAGCGAGGTTGATGAAAAACTGGTTTCCGAAGAAAACTTTAAAGACGGCTTGCTTGAAGGAAAATCGATAACCTACTACATTGATGAAGGGAAACCATTCGAAACCATCGATTATCAAAAAGGAGTTAAGAACGGCGAGTGGGTGAAGTACTTTATGGATGGCCAAATAATGACAAAAGCACTGTTCGTGAACGGAAAGCTAAATGGCGATTTTGTTAACTACGACCCCGACGGAACCTTGATTGTTAAAGGACAATACAGCGATGGCGAAATGGATGGAACCTGGCTTTACTACGACGAAGACGGAACGCTTTATCGCAAAGAAGTGTATAACAAAGGGGTTCTGATTAGTACTGAAGATTTGGATAAGTAATTTTCCCGAAGTTTTAATAAAAATAGTAGCAGGTAATTTTTTCCATTTATGCATGCCAGTTGATAGGGCTGTATAACATTTTCCCGTCATCTCACCATAATTCACGAATAACAGAACATCCTTTCACCCAATTATGAATTGTAAATCTGCAATCAGAAGTGCCTAAAGTGTGGAGTTTGGAGTGCCTAGAGTTAGTAGTAAAGTGTTATGTGTCAAGTGTTTAAAAATTCTGAAATCTCCAATCGTTAATCTGCAATCTGCAACAAAAGAGTGCCTAAAGTGAACTAAAGTTTGGAGTGCCTAAAGTTAGGAGTTAAGGGTTAAGCGTTTAGGGTTTAGCGTTCAGCAATTCTAAATCATTAATCTGCAATCATCAATCAGAGAGTGCCTAAAATTTGGAGTTGGGCGTTTAGCCCGGGAGATCCCTCAGTCGTGCCTCCTTCGGGATGACGTTGGGGCTTGCGGGA
>CAZKGB010000101.1:0-8296 GCA_964551935.1 uncultured Lentimicrobiaceae bacterium
GCCTCAGCCGAAACAACAAGTTATTTAAGGAGGGCAACGCTATGAAAAAAAAAATAGGTGTTTATATATGTCATTGCGGTGGTAACATTTCCGATTATGTGGATGTGGAGAAAGTGCGCAACGCCGTAGCAAATGAAGAGGGGGTGTTTTTATCGAAAACAACCATGTTCGCCTGTGCCGACTCCAACCAAAAGGAGATGGTAAACGACATACAAGAACAGCAACTTGATGGCGTGGTAGTGGCTTCTTGTTCTCCCAAATTACATTTGATAACCTTCAGAGGAGTAACCGAAAGAGCCGGATTAAATAAGTACAACTATGTACATGCCAACATCCGCGAACAGGTTTCGTGGGCTCATTCCGATAACAAACCGGGTGCTACCGAAAAAGCCATTCATATTGTTAAGGCGGCCATTGCCAAACTGCGTCATGCCGAATCGTTAGAGCCGGTCAGGGTGAAATCCACCAAAGCAGTGGCCGTGGTGGGTGCCGGGATAGCCGGCATGCGTGCTGCCATCGAACTGGCCGAAGCGGGTGCCGAGGTTTTTCTTATTGAAAGAGAATTTTTTGTGGGGGGACGCGTTTCGCAATGGGACGACCTCTGTATTACCAACGAAACCGGAAAAGAGTTGATTACCCGTCTTTATGACAAGGTGATGAAACACAAACAGGTAACGCTGTTTACCGGAGCAGAAATCGTTGAAAACAAAGGCAGTGTCGGAAATTTTGAAATCAAAATTAAAGTTACTCCCCGTCATTTTAAGTTACAATGTTCCGGTAACGAACTGCAAAAAGCCATTGAGGTTTGTCCCGTGGAGGTACCCGATGAATTTAATTTTAACATCACCACGCGCAAAGCAATTTACCACAACTATCCAAGCGAATATCCGCAACTGCCTGCCATTGATATGAAAAACTGTACCCGATGCGGAAAATGCGAAGCGGTTTGTAAAGCAGTCGATTTTAGCCAACAAACAGAATATATTAATATTAAAGTCGGCTCCGTTTTGCTGGCAACCGGTTTCGACCCGTACGAACCTCCCAAAGGAGAATTTGGATACGGCGAAATCGATAATGTGGTTACTCTTCCTCAGTTTAAACGCATCATTCATTATAACGATGACAGATTACTGTGGAAAGGAAAAGAGGTTAAAAACATTGCTTACATCTATTGTGTGGGAAGCCGGCAACTGAATGGCGACAACAAATATTGCTCGCGCTATTGCTGCACCTCCACCATTCATACTGCTATTACCGCCAAAAAGAAATACCGGGGGATTCATAATTTCCATTTCAACCGTGGAATCAGAACTTACGGTAAAGCGGAAGTTCGATACGACGAGTCGTCGCGTCTTGGCGATATTTATTTGCAATCTTTCGAATACGATCCGCCCGTAGTGGAGCAACACAACGGACAAACGTTTGTTAAAATCAAAGATTTACTTACCTCCAACAAAGAGCTTGAAGTGGCTGCCGACCTGGTGGTGCTGGTAACCGGCATGGTACCCCGCAAAGACAACTCCATCGGTAATTTGCTTAAAGTGCCCAAAGGAAGAGATAACTTTTTCAACGAAATACACATGAAATTAAGGCCCGTTGAAACGGTTATCGATGGCATTACCATTGCCGGAGCCAGCCAGGGGCCTAAAAATATAGTAGAATCCATGAATTCGGCACTTTCGGCTGCCACCAAATCGTTTTCGTTAATTAATTCCGGCGAACTGGCCCTTGAGCCTACCATAGCCGTGGTGGATGAAACTGCTTGCGAATGGTGCGGTAAATGCGAGGAAGCTTGTCCGTACAGTGCTTTCGAGAAAGTTGAAAACGACGGCAAACTCGTCGCTAAGGTCATCCCGTCGGTTTGCAAAGGCTGCGGTATGTGTCTGCCCGTTTGTCCTGTCAATGCGCTGGAGCTGATTGGGCTTTCGGATAAGGATGTTGAAAGTATGATTGATGTTTTGGTTGAGAAATAACAAATTCCAAATGCCAAACTCCAAATAAATAAAAATACCAAAAATTCAATTTTGAAACGGTTTTGGAACTTGATAATTAGAATTTGGTACTTATTTGGAATTCGGAGCTTGAGAATTGAAATTTAAAAGATTACGGTTATGGAAATCGAAAAAGGAAAAACAGCAAAATATTTAAAGGAGAAGAGACCGGTACCCAAGGAGATTACCGAACAGCTTAAATATTTTACCAAAACAAAAAAAAGTATCCTCAATGCATTAAAAGAGGGTGATAAAACGGTACCTCACTTGGCAGAAGAGCTCAATATGCCAAAAGACGAAGTGCTGTTTCAGCTTATGAGTCTGCTTAAATACGGTTTTGTTGAAACCGGCGAAATGGATGATATGGATGAATATTTTTATTATAAAATAAAGAACAATGGCAAGGATAAATCCTGAATTCAGCAATGAGTTAAAAAAATACGGGGCGTTCGATTTAAATGCCTGCTACAACTGCGGAAACTGTACAGCGGTTTGTACCCTGTCGGATGAAGAAAATTCGTTTCCGCGTAAAATGGTTCGTTACAGCGTGTTGGGATTGGAGCACGAACTGGAGGCTTCTCTCGACCCATGGCTCTGTTATTACTGCGGCGAGTGTACCACCACCTGTCCGCGCGAAGCTGATCCCGGCGAACTGATGATGTCGTTACGGCGATGGCTTACTGCCAAATACGACTGGACAGGCTTATCCGGATTGCTTTATAAATCGCTGACAGCCTCTGTTTTTGCATTTCTGTTGTTAACAGTTGCCGTGGTTTGGTTTGGTATCTACGAGCATTTTAATATCAACACTATTATGCATTACGGACACTATTTTGAAATGGCGGCCATTACCCTGGTTTTTGCCTTGATATTATTACCAAATATAGTGCATATGTGGTGGTTTACTATTTACAAACCGGGGGTTAAAGCACCCTTCTCAGCCTATGCTAAGTCGATACAGGAGCTGATTGTCCACATGTTCACCCAAAAAAGGGCCCTTGGTTGCGACGATAATCAGTTTCGCTGGTTCGAACATTTTATTTTGGTGTTGGGATACCTGTTGTTACTGTTTACCACGGTGTTTCTTAATTGGTTTGAAACCACCAATCTCTTCATCATAACATTAGGCTATGTGGAAAGCATTATCATTTTTGTGGTAACGTTTGATTTTGTTCGCCGACGCATTCAAAAAGAGCAGGCTGTCAGCCAACATTCACACCCCAGCGACTGGTTTTTTGTAATATGGCTTTTCCTGATGGGATTAACAGCGTTTGTTGTAAGGTTATTTATTGATCTGAATATCCTTGAGACCAACGTGTGGATGTACCTGGTACATCTGATAATTTTGGTTCAATGGGCTTTGTTGATTGTTCCTTTCGGAAAATGGACGCACTTTTTGTATCGCTCCTTTGCTATCTATTTTCATCGGGTAATTGAACTGAAAGCATAGTGCCTGTTTAAGAAAAGAACTTCTTAATTTCAGAGAAACGGTCCTCAGGGGGAATTAAGAAATAATAAAGAATTAATTGTTTTTTTATGACTGTTCAGATGTATGGCTGACTCTACATTAATAATTTTGAATTTATTGATTTTTACGTTCATTTCTTGTATCGCCAAGAAACGAACCAAAGAAAGCGACCCGAAACGAATGCTTCTACCCGCTCTGTAAAATTGCTCGAAATAATACAAAGTAGTATCTAGCGCGAGGATAGGCAAACATAAACGTCTTTTGTTTATTTCTACGCAATTTTCCATTCACCCCCCACGCCGGCTCGCCGTTTCGGGAAGCCCGCCCGCAGCTTCGCCCAGTGCAGCAGCGGAAGATTTGTCTCCAAATTAGTTTTTGTATATAGCACTTTTCTGGTAAAGTAATTTGACGTTAGCCGAGTTTATTAAGAAGTATGATAAAACTTGTTATTAAAGATTTTCAGTTTTTTGGTCACTATTAATTCCCCACATACTAAATACTGCTAATATCTATTTAATTGTACGTATGACTGTTAATGCTGTTTCTTACGTTATGAGCTTAGTTGTAATAAAGTTCATCATAACCCAACTTTAACACTTATCACAAGGTTTCTGGTAAGTCCGTCGGCTCTGTATTTTCGGTCGATAACGGGGAAGGAGAGGGCGTATTCGATGGTTTTACTGGTTTTTATTTTTTGAATATACGTAATGCCCAGGTTGATGGTAATTCCCTTCGAGCCGGTCAAATACAAGTTTTCATCATTTTTAATAATCTGATCTTTTTCCAGGCGATAAATGCCCAACAATGTAGTTTTAATGGTGCTTTTGTATTTTGTTGAAAAATGACGTTGAAACCTGAGGTACAAATCGTCTCCCCGCTTAAGCCGGGCAGATTCGTAGTAGAGTTTTTGCCTGTTGGTTTCCCCGTCAGGATTCAGGTATAGGTTTTTATTCCGGTTAAACGGATGTTGGTAGGCAATATAGAAATCCCATTTTTTGTAGTAGTAGAATATTCCTGATAAGATATCATCAGTTCCCAGGCTTGTTTGATAGGCCATGGGAAGAGGATTGCCATTGAATGTAAAATCGGCATTGTTGCTTTTCAGTCGTGTCCCTGCCAGAAAACTCACGCCTTGCTTTTGTCCTGCAAAGAGGGTTTGGGTAACCGAAAAAATTATATCGCCCACTCCGGCCGTTGAACCAAGATTGCCCACGGTAAAAATAAATGGCGCCCGAAGTTGTAGTTGCGTGCTTTTGAATAATTGGTATTGTATAGAAGCTGTTGCCTGCCCAATGAGCACGAACTTTTCACCGAGGCCAAAGGTTTGTTCAAACGATACATTTAGTTTGGCATCTTCAGTGCTTTCCGGTTTTAAAAATCCTGTTGAGCCGACCGAGCATGCCCCGGCATCGCTACACCCCTGGCCATTAACCACAAGAACCGCAAAAAACAACAAACTCACCAGAAATACTTTTTTCATGGTTAAGTAGTCGTCAGCGAGGTTAATTCCTTACACCGGTTCAGGGTAATTATTTTATCGAAAAGCCTTTTTCTTCATGGAGCTGCCTTAGGATAGAGTACTTATCTTTTATTGGCGAATCTTTTAGTTTTTGGGCCCAATTTTTTGCTTCTTTTGTTTTATTCTCTTCCAAAAGAATCCGGATAATATTTCCATAAACAAAGCCGTAAGGATAATCGGGGTATCGGGTAATGGCAGATTGGAAGGATTCCATTGCAAGTGAAAGATTTTTATGGGTATAGGCATCGTAACCCGTGTTGATTAACAGGTTCATCTTCGGGTCTAAAATCAATCCGTTTATTACCAAACAGTTTTCTTTACAAACTTCAATAAGGTCGGCATAGCGTATGGTTGTATCAAGAGCCGGAAAGTGAAGAGAAAACTTTAGCTTTTCGCCCACCCATTTAAAATGATACATCTCAGGGCAAACCGGTACCCCTTCAGCATACTTCATTTGTGTTTCTGCTCCCGTGATGAGATCAATGAGCACGATTTTTTTTCCCGCACAAAAATAGCCGTTGGGAAGCCTGTTTTCCAGTGTAATTTGAACAACAAAGGAGGTGTCGGTTTTGGTAATTTTATCGATGGTAACCGGATGACTACCGGCGGCAAAGTTTGGTTTTTCCAAAGGTTGCGCATTCAGGTTCCCAAAACCAATGGTCAGGGATAATAAAAGGAGAGAAAGCTTTTTCATGATTTGCAAATTAAAAAAGGCCACGGAAATACTCCGCGGCCTTTGTATCCGAATGTAAATTTAAATTATTTACCTAAGGTAAAATCAAGACCTAGCGAAACGGCCCATAAATCTTTAGCATAGGTTTGCATAAAGCCTGTGCCATCGTAACTTCCCGGGATAGTTTGTGAATAGTAATTTACCAAATAACCACCAAGCTGGATGGTGAACTTATCGTTAAGTTTGTAAGCTCCTCCAAGAGCCATTGTGCTGGTTGTAAGGCTGTAGCTCAGGTCGGATTGGTAGGAGTCGTTAACTCCGGTTGCTGCATATAAAAATCCGGTACTAAGCAGCAACTTGTCGGTTACATGAAACTCTGCTGCAAGAGCATACTCTTGAAAATTTCTGTCGATATTGGTTTCTACATTTTTCCAATCGGTTTTTGAATCCCAATAGGTATGGAAACCGGCATGGAAAGTAACCACTTTACTTACATTAATTTTTGCACCAATTGAAAGCATGGCCGGCATGTCGGCATTAACTTCTCCACCATCAGGATACGCTTCAATAGGGGTACCATCGGGATTTAATCCAATAATAAAACCTTTACCTGCCGGTGTGGAGTTGGTTAAAGTCATCTTTGTTTTAAACTCGTATTTAATTCCGAAGTTCAGGTTGTCGTCCATAAGTGAAATGTTGGCACCAATAATTGGAGTAAAGCCATTTCCGGTTTGGGTAACATCAATATCTTGGTCGCCCATCAAAATAGCGCCTGCTGCTAATTCCAACGATTGTTGATGAAGCTCTTCGGCTAATCCTGTAAGGTAGGAAGCTGTTCCGTAATAGGTTCCCTGAGCCTGCTCTAAGGTCATGGCATCAATTTGATCCTGAGTATAACCAAATTGCAATAAGCCGCCTTCTAACTGAGCTTTTTGTTCTTCAGTCATTATACCTCCGGCCACTGCCTGGTCAAATGTATAACCCCCTGCTCCCTGGCTTGTCCAGTTTCCCAGTGCATCACCACCTTCTGTAGCAGAAGAGGCCCCGGCAGCAGCTTGTCCCGACCCGGCTTCAGCCTGTGCCGAAACGCCATTCATAAAATCAGGAGCGGGTACGTAAGAGCCATCCTGTAAACGGAATTTATTATCTTTAATATGACCTACATAGGTGTTTTTTGCCATTACATATCTACCACCGGCAAAAATAGAAACGTTATCATTAATGGCATAACTAACACCCAACTGAAGACCCCAGTAAATGGAACTTCCTTTTAGGTATAAATCGGTTGAATAGCCTGTTACTCCCAATGAAGCAAATGAATGAGCGGCATCGGCAAGCGGCATTTCTGCCGACGGAATACCTTTTAAAAACTCAGCACTACCACCACCACCAATAGGGTTAAAACCAAAAGAAAAAGCAAATTTTCCTGTTTTGTAAGCGGCAAAAACACTTGGAAAAATAGGAGCATTGGTAGTTCCTTCATAAGTGTCGTTGTTTAAGTATGGGAAGGTATTGGTAATGGTTCGGGTTTGAAAAATTGACTGGTTACTAATTGACAAGTGAAATCCATCTTGCAATTTAGTTAAGGCAGCCGGATTATAATAAACAGCGTCAATGCTGGTTGAAGCATCACGAACCAACATACGAGCCCAGGCGGCACTTTGGTTTGTGTTAGTAACAAGGCCGCCGGCAAAGGCAAAACTGGTTACTAACATTAAACTAATCAATGAAATTGTAAATTTTCTCATGGCATTTAATTTTTGTTAATATGCACAAATATAGAAAATTTTAAGCCGATGTGAAAAAATAACCAAAAAAACTATCAAAAATTGATTGTTATTAAACTTTAAACAACTTCAAAATAAAAGCCTAAGAAACAAAAAAGCAGGACTGAAAATCGGTCCTGCTTTTAACTATGTACGAAAACTTAAACTACTATTCAGTTACTTCTACTTCTACTTCGTCACTTTGCCATAAACCGTGTTTGGTACAATAAGCCATGGCGGTTAATTTCATGTTTTTGACAGGCACAATATTAAAAACTACTTCAACATGGCCCGGCAGATTACCCAAGGTGCCCGGTGTAAAATGGGCGGTTGCCAACATGGCTTCACGATTCCAAAGCTGTACATATTCAATGTAATGATCGAAATCGTCAGGATGAGTATACTCATCTCCAAGTTTTACCGTTACGGCAAATTTTTCGCCTTTTTTGGCGGTTTTGTCGCAGTGAATAAAGGGTGAGTGACGGTCGATGTAATCTTTTTTTGCTTCCCTGTCAATGGTTGAGATGTCAACGTATCTGTTAATTTTCATGATTTTAGGTATTAATTGATTGTAAAATATTATTTGTAATCTTTTTAAATAAGATAATGCAAATATAGTTTATATTATGCTTCAGACAAAGGTGATAATGTGTTAAGAAATGATAAAATCAATGGGGCAACTCAATACCGATTGCCCATGAATTTATTTTCCTTCCAGTTGGTTAAACCAAAGCAAAGCATTTAAAATAGTTGGAACGGCTCCCGTGGTGTGGTCGAGTCCATCCAACGGATAATAGGTTACGTTATCACCGGCACCTGCATCCACAAACTCCTGGTAAACCTGTTCCGAAGTGGTACTGGGTACGTAGGTGTCAGCCG
>CAZKGB010000102.1:0-8214 GCA_964551935.1 uncultured Lentimicrobiaceae bacterium
TAGTAATATTTATTGGCAAACTACTTGAAAAAATAGTGAACCTGCTTATGCTTGGCATTGTTAACAAACTGGCCGGAGCACTGTTTGGTATCTTAAAAGGAGCCTTGTTGCTAAGTATCGTTATCTTTTTAATCAACTATTTCGACACCGATGCCTCCATTATAAAAAAAGAGGCACGTACCCAATCCGTTTTGTACAAAAATGTCGAACCCGTCGCCCCATGGATTTACGAAAAGTTTAATTTAGAAAAATTTAAGGAGAGCATACCCGATCCGAAAAGCATCATCTAAACAAAATAATAACTTTCTTACAAAAGGCCCATCCTAATAAATCCATTCGTTGTAGCTTTGCAAAAGCTACATTCAAATGAAAGCATTTATTACCATAGGGCTTTTAATATTATCAAACACATTTATGACCATTGCCTGGTATGGCCACTTAAAGTTTTCGGAATGGAAATGGTTTAATAAATTAGGGCTTTTAGCAATTATTTTAATTAGTTGGTCTATCGCTCTTTTTGAATATCTTTTTCAGGTTCCGGCCAACAGATTAGGTTTTAAAGGAAACGGCGGACCTTTTTCGCTTGTACAATTAAAAGTAATTCAAGAAGTAATTACATTGATTGTGTTCAGCGTATTTACCTTAATCGTTTTTAAAAATCAAACCATTAAATGGAACCACCTTGTTGCTTTTGTTTTAATTATTTTTGCCGTATATTTTATGTTTAAGGAGTAATCCCTTTTCAAATGATATAACCGGATCACATCATAATTCCGGGAATCACTATTAAGCGGCAGATTGCAGAGGCCGGTGTCTATCGGGAAAAATCTAATGGTATGTTTAAACGAAGCCCACGCTATTAAACACTTTTTTAATACTTTTACCTTTTTATCAAAATTACCTTCATTATGAAATACCGAGTATTTGTTTTTAGTCTTCTTTTATCGATTTTTACCGGCAACCTCTCATTCGCCGGCGAAGGTATGTGGATACCCATGCTGCTAAAACAGCTTAACGAAAAACAGATGAAAGCCATGGGGATGCACATTAGTGCCGATGATATCTATTCTGTTAACCACTCCGGTTTGAAAGATGCCATTTTGCTGTTCGGGCGAGGATGCACCTCCGAAATCATTTCAAAAGACGGGCTATTATTAACCAACCATCATTGCGGTTTCGGAGCCATTCAAAAACACAGTTCATTGGACCACGACTACCTGACCAACGGTTTTTGGGCTATGAATAAAAAGGAAGAGCTTGTCAACCCGGGGTTAACAGCCACCCTGATGATTAGAATGGAAGAGGTAACGGATCAGGTGCTGGATGGCGTTACCGATGAGATGACCGAACAACAACGCGAAGAAAAAATTGCAGAAAACAGTAAACATATTATAGAAGCATTTGAAAACGAATCGGAATATCAGGCAGCCATTAAATCCTTTTTCAAGGGTAATCAGTACTACATGATTATCACCGAAACATTCAAAGATATTCGTCTGGTGGGAGCGCCACCCTCTAACATTGGTAAATTTGGCGGCGACACCGACAACTGGATGTGGCCTCGCCATACCGGCGATTTTTCATTGTTTAGAATTTATGTAAGCCCCGATGGCAAACCGGCTGAATATTCCGAAGACAACGTCCCCTATCAACCAAAATTTTACTTTCCTATCTCATTAAAAGGGGTGGAAAAAGATGATTTCACTTTTGTGTTCGGCTATCCTGCCCGCACCAACGAATACCTCCCTTCATACGCGTTAAAACTGATTACTGAAATTGAGAACCCGCAAAAAATTAAATTGCGTCAAACGCGTCTGGACATCTTCAATAAATACTCCGCCAACGACCCGAAGGTTAGAATTCAATATGCTTCCAAAGATGCACGTGTGGCCAACTACTGGAAAAAAATGATCGGAGAGAGTCGTGGCATCAAACGACTTCACGGTATTGAAAAGAAAGAATCTTTTGAAAAGCAGTTTCAACAGTGGGCTGACAAATCGCCTGAGCTACAACGCGATTACGGCGACCTGCTACCATCGTTTAAAACAGCCTATAACCGACTTCAACCTTTAAACCTGGCCTACGATTACGTGCGAGAAGCCGGTCTTGCCATTGAACTGGTAAACTATTCACTAAATTTTGAGAAACTGGTTGAAATGAGTAAAAACAAACAGTCAACGCCGGAGGAGATTAAAACGGAAACAGAAAAACTGCAGCGGTATGTTAACAGTTTTTTTAAGGATTACTATAAACCCATCGACAAGGAGGTGATGGCTGCCATGCTTCAGCTTTACGATGAAAACCGGGAGACAGCCTTCAAACCTGATTTTTTTAACACAATTCATAAAAAATATCATGGCGATTATACTGCCTTCACCCATCATGTTTTTGATAAAAGTTTTTTGGACGACCGGGATAAGGTAACCGCGTTTCTGAAAGACTACAAACGCAAAGACTACAAAAAAATAGTAAAAGACCCTGCTTATCAAATGTCCGATGAGATTATCAATCTTTACAAAAACAGTATTAAACAACAGCGGGCAGCGGTAAACGGCACCATCGACAGCCTGATGCGTATTTACATGAAAGGGCAGATGGATATGCTTTCGGGTAAAACTTTTTACCCCGATGCCAACTTTACCCTGCGCGTAACCTATGGTGATGTTGACGGCTATTCACCCAAAGATGCGGTAGAGTACGGTTACACTACCACGCTGGAAGGAATTATGGAAAAAGAAAACCCGGATATTTACGATTATGTGGTGGAAGAAAAATTAAAAGAGCTTTACAACCATAAAGATTATGGCCAATACGCCGGTGCCGACGGCAAACTCCACATCTGTTTTGTGGCAAGCAATCATACCACGGGCGGAAATTCGGGAAGTCCTGTGCTAAACGCCGACGGGGAGCTTATTGGTGTTAACTTCGACCGCTGCTGGGAAGGCACCATGAGTGACCTGATGTACGACCCCGATGTATGCCGTAACATCTCACTCGATATCCGGTATTTCCTTTTCATTGTCGATAAATTTGCCGGGGCAGGCTACCTGCTGGATGAGATGAATCTTGTTAAATAGTTTTCAAACAGAAACATCCATGATAGAAAAAAAAGATATCACCATTTATTGCGAAAACAATCAAGCCGAAAAGAAATATCCTTTTGGTACCACCCTGTACGATATTTACGAGGATATGCAAATATACATCGGGGAAGATATCCTTGGTGCCATGGTTAACAACACCCTTAAAGAACTTGATTACATGGTTTATAAACCCAAAGTAGTTAAGTTTATCGGGTACAGCCATCCGGCGGGACGTCGCATGTATGAAAGATCGGTATCGATGATTTTGTTTAAAGCGGTTTACGACCTCTATCCTCAATACAAATTAAAAATTGAACACTCCGTTTCGGGCGGCCTCTACTGCGAATTGGAAGGACTAAAAAGTATGCGCAGTCTGCCAAAAATCATTTCTCGTTTAAAAGAAAGAATGAAAGAGGTTGTTTTGAAGGATATTCCGTTCGAGCGGGAAGAGATCAGAACGGAAAAGGCACTTAAAATTTTTGAAGAATTTGGTCTGGAAGACAAGTGTACCCTTATCAGAACACGTAACCAGTTTTTTAGCTCGGTTTACAAACTCGACAATATTGTTAACTATTTCTACGGCTTTCTGGTGCCCTCAACGGGACATCTGAAACGCTTTGACTTGGTGAAATATTATAACGGAATGTTGCTGGTTTTACCCTCCAGGGTCAATCCTGAAAAATTTAAACATGTAATAGAAAAAATAAACTCTTTGAAATTTTTCAGGAGTTTAAAGAGTGGGTTAAAATTATAGGGGTTCCCAACGTGGGCAGACTAAACGAATTAACGATTGCCGGCAAAGAAGGAAACATTATCAAAGTTTCGGAAGCGCTGCAGGAGAAAAAAATTGCCTGCATTGCCGATATGGTTAATAAAAAGAAAAGTGTAAAAGTTATTTTTATTTCAGGGCCATCGTCATCGGGAAAAACCACCTTCGCCAAACGACTGGGTATTCAACTTACCGTTATCGGGATGAAACCACAAGTAATTTCGATGGATAACTACTTTGTTGACCGCGAAAAAACACCCCTTGATGAAAACGGAAACTACGACTTTGAAAGTCCCGAGGCACTTGATATTGAGCTGTTCAACAACAACATCCTCGATTTAATAGCCGGCAAAGAGATTGATTTGCCGAACTTTTCGTTTACCGAAGGAAAGAGGGGTTACGATGGCACTACATTAAAGCTTGAAAACAACGGAATTATCATTGTTGAAGGAATTCACGGCCTTAACCCCTCCATCTCGCAATTAATTCCTGAAAACCGAAAGTTTAAAGTTTACGTTTCAGCCCTGACTCCTTTAAGCTTTGACAGCAACAACCGCATTCCCACTACCGATAACCGATTGATTCGCCGGTTGGTTCGCGATAGCCGCTACCGCGGATATTCTGCTGTTGAAACCCTGAAACGCTGGCCAAGTGTAAGACAAGGGGAAGAAAAATACATTTTTCCCTATCAGGAAGAAGCGGACGTAATGTACAATACAGCCTTACCCTACGAATTGGGTGTGTTAAAACGGTGGGCCGAACCGCTGTTGCGCGATGTTCCTCCCAACGCCCCGGAACTGTCGGAAGCCCGAAGATTGTTAAAATTTCTTGCCTATTTTGTTCGAATCGGTACCCGCGAAATCCCACCCACTTCTATCTTACGTGAGTTTTTAGATGGAAGCAGTTTTAGGTATTAAACATCTGCACCTTTTGGTATATCCTTTTATTCTTACAATTTTTCTGCTCTGACCTCTTCCGCCAACACTTTAAAAGCGACTTATTAATGTGAACTAAAAAAGTTGTAAACCATAAACAATATTACTTGTTAACCGGCTCCATGCCCAAAACTTTTTCGGCAAATTCAAACGTCTTGGTTTCAACATCTTTATAATGTTTATTGTATATGCCCGACGGGATAGGATGACATCCGGCATTGGGGAAAGCCACTTTTTGTTTCAGGTTGGCAGGGGTTCCCAGCTCATCATACATCTTCATCATGGCATCAATGCTAACGGTAGGGTCTTTCTCCTCCTCGTTTTTATAATAGTAACCAACAAAAACAGGTTGTTTTACCCTGGCAAAGGTTTCGGGAGTCATGGTTTTTTCCAACAGCTGGGTCATGGCTCGTACCCCGTTAATATGGTACTGCGACTGCCAGTATTTTTGAACCTCCGGGGGATCGTCATCGTACACAATCATATCGCCTTTTACCATTTTTGCCAATCCGTACCCAAATTTATTGGTGAGCCAGTGAGCTTTTTGGTCAACCACGTCAATGTTAGGCGAATACATTATCAAAGCGTAAATCCACGGGTTATCGGCAGCCAGTTTTAACGAAAGGGTTCCTCCGGTTGAGGTACTCATCAATATTACCTTTTCTCCCAGCTGACTTCCGATTTTAAGAGCCTGTTTAGCCGATTCAAGGTACTCTTCCGCCGTTAAGTTTATCATCGGTTTTTCATCCGAAACACCATGTCCGGCCAATCGGGCACAAAACATATTAATGCCATAACGTTTGGCAAAATCGTAGTTGGTGGGATACCCCTCTTTACAGCTTGCCGAAAAGCCATGAATATAAACCAAAACATACTCTGTTTTTTCAGGAGCCGCCGGGTTTGCCCAAATAATACGGGCTTCGTTATCCGGTTTCAAATTGGGGGTTTTGTCGTTTAGAGCCTTAACCTGGCTTGCAACATCCTGCATGGTTTCTGTTTTTAAAATTTTCACTTTTCCGTTTAATGTGGATACCGGAAATTTACATCCCGAAAAAAAAAGTACAATTACAATAAAAACAGGGGTTAATTTACTTTTAAGCGTCATAGTTATAAGTATTAAATTTTTTCAAATTTAGAAAAGTTCTTCTTAAATTCAGAAAAACAGCTCACTAAATTTGATAAGTTTGTAGCCCTTTTATTAAAATGAAAAAATGAACAACGCTATTTCGATGAATCCAAACCCGGTAATTCAATATTTAAACAAACCGGCTGAGGAGCTTACCAAAGACGATTTAATTCGCTTTGTGGAGGATTATGATATCCAGATGATTAATTTTCGTTATGCCGGATGGGACGGAAGGTTGAAAACACTGAACTTTATTATTGGCAACCGAGACCACCTTGATTCAATACTTACTGCCGGTGAACGTGTTGACGGCTCCAGTTTGTTTCCATTTATAGAAGCGGGTTCCAGCGACTTATACGTGATTCCAAGATACAAAACCGCCTTTGTTAACCCTTTTTCTAAAATCCCTGCACTGGATATTCTTTGCAGCTATTACGATCGTGACGGGAAACCTTTCGAGGGAGCCCCGGAATATATTTTAAAAAAAGCTCACAACGCCTTTAAGGAGACCACCGGTTTCGGGTTTGAAGCCATGGGCGAGCTGGAATATTACATCATTAGCGAAGACAACGGCCTTTTTCATGCTGATGACCAAAAAGCTTATCACGAATCTTCACCCTTTTCAAAATGGGTAGATTTCAGAACCGAAGCCATGAAACTTATTGCCGAAGCAGGAGGCACCATTAAATACGGACACTCCGAAGTGGGTAATTTTACAAAAGACGGGTTGGTTTACGAACAAAACGAAATCGAATTTTTACCCACTAACGTGGAAGATGCTGCCGATCAGCTTTTAAAAGCCAAATGGATTATCAGAACCCTGGCAGTTCAGTACGGTGTTGAGGTAACTTTCGCCCCTAAAATTACGGTAGGAAAGGCAGGAAGCGGCCTTCATATTCACACCCGCATAATGAAAGAGGGGGTGAACCAGATGATTAAAAACGGTGAGCTTAGCGATACGGCAAAAACAGCCATTGCCGGATACATGGAGCTGGCTCCCTCGCTCACCGCTTTCGGAAACATGAATCCCACCTCCTATTTCCGGCTCGTTCCTCACCAGGAGGCTCCTACCAATATATGTTGGGGCGACCGAAACCGATCGGTTCTGGTAAGGGTACCATTAGGATGGACTAAACCGGTAAACATGATTAGCAACGCCAACCCGCAGGAAAAGGGTGATATTGTTGACTTTTCAGGAAAACAAACGGTAGAGCTGCGCAGCCCCGACGGCTCTGCCGATATCTATCTTTTACTGGCCGGCATGACGGTGGCAGCACGCCACGGCTTCGAAATGAAAAACGCACTGGAAACAGCAAAGAAAACCTATGTTGATATCAATATTTTTGATGCCGAACATCAGGAAAAACAAAACAGCCTGGCGCATCTTCCTCAATCGTGTGTAGAGTCAGCCGACAATTTATTAAAACAAAAAGAGATCTATTTAGATAAGGGAGTATTTACAGAAGCTATTTTAACCCAGTTAATAAAGCAGTTAAAATCGTTTAACGACACCAACTTGCGCCAGGAGATAGAAAATGATAGCGACAAAACGATGGAGCTGGTAAAAAAATACTTTCATTGCGGATAGTTGAAAAAAACTATTTTTGCTGCCTAAGCAGCGCGTATGTCTTACACACTTAAAATTATTAACGTATTTCTGATTTCGACCGTCAGGTATTTTTATACACCCATATTCGCGTTAATCATAAAACTTGACCTTACTACTTCTGTAATTACCATGATTACCGGCGGGGTACTCTCTTTTATTGTCTATTACAACCTGGCAAAACTTTTATTCCTTCTTGGAAAATTTCTTAAACCGGTCATTGCTAAAATCTTTCCTGCATCGTGGAACAGAAAATACGTTAGATGGTTGCTGCGGCGACGCGAAAAGCGTAAGCATAAAAAGAAATTTACCCGCCGAAACCGCTTTATTGTAAAGTTTAAACGCCATTACGGAATGTATGGAATAATACTTTTAACCCCGTGGTTGCTGTCGCTGGTTCTGGGAGCTATACTTTTACGAAAATACTACTCCGACCGAAAAGAGGCTTTGCCAATAGCGCTGATTGCGATTGTTGCTGAAGGATTACTTTTAAATTTTATCTTCTATTGGCTGCCAACTCATTTGTAAAACCTTCCAAATTTAAAGGAATTTAGCAACTTAACTTCCCAAATTTTAATGAATTTGGCAACTTAACTTGCCAAATTTGTATTTATTGATTACCTTTGCTTGTAATACAACAAACTGATTATTTGCTGTTTTTGTATAAAACAGTAACTACTCCCGGAGCGAAAGGG
>CAZKGB010000103.1:0-8189 GCA_964551935.1 uncultured Lentimicrobiaceae bacterium
TTGTATTTTATAAATATAATTTAAAAACATGACAACTTTCACGAGCACATTACCGGATGAAATTTTTATTAAACTGGGGGAAACAGCCAAGAAACTTTCTCTTCCAAAAAACAAAATTATTGAACGAGCATTAACCCTATACCTAGAGCAATTAAACCGGGCCGAGTATATCAAATCGTACAAACGGGCTGCCGAAGATGAAGATATTTTAACCATCGCGGAGGAAGGCATGGAAGACTACTTTCAACAAATTGAAGAATGAGACAAAAAGAGATATGGTATGCCGACCTGAACCCTGTCAGAGGCAGCGAGCAATCAGGATTTCGGCCTGTTGTTATTGTTAGCGGAAACCTTTTAAATACTTATTTAGAGGTGGTAATAGCCTGTCCTTTAACTACCAAGATTAAAAATTACAAGGGTAACCTGATTATTGAACCCAATGAAACCAATGGACTTGAAAGAAAATCGGAAGTTTTAACATTTCATATTCGTTCTGTTTCCAAAGCAAGGTTGGTAAAAAAAATCGGGGTAATTACAGATTCGCAGCTCAAAACTATAAAAACCTGTTTAGATGAAATTCTGACTTATTAACTCCTAAACAAACTCCTTCTTCAGCTGAGCTACCCAGGCCTTTACTCTCTTGTCAGTTAAATCTTTTTGATGATGCTCGTCGATAACCAGGCCAACAAACTTTCCCTCTTTTTCGGCCAATGAAAAATAGTAGTCGTACCCTTCAACAGGCCAATAGCCCACAACGGCGCTCTTTTCGGGCAAACGGCAATACAGGGTTCCCAATCCATCAACAAAACTTTCAGGATACTCTTTTTGATCTCCCAGGCCAAACAGTGCCAGCTTTCTGTTTGAAAAATCAATTTCAGAAAGGTTATCGATAAAGCGCTCCCAATCATCCTGCATTTCACCAATACCCCAGGCCGAAGTACCAAAAATAAGATTGGTGTACTTTTTCATCTCCTCAACCGAAGTATCCTTTAGGTTAAATAGTTCTACTTGGGCACTTCTGCCAAAAGCTTTTTTAATCTTGTCGGCTACTTTCTCCGTCATACCATATGTTGAGCCGTAAAACAATCCTACAGGTTCCATTTTCTTCTATTTAGATTTAATACAAATAGCGTGGCAAAAATAGATTAATTCATCAAGGCAGCAAATATTAATTTCTTTTTTCTATTTCGGCAGGCGAAACCAGTTTATTCATTAAGGCATAAACGGTTAAGCCGGAAACTGTTTTTATTCCAAGCTTTTTGGTGATGTTTTTCCGATGCGTTGTAACCGTGTGTACGCTTAAAAACAGCTTGTCGGCAATTTCCTGATTGGTTAATCCACAGGCAACATGTTTCAAAATATCATCTTCCCGTTCGCTAAGCTTATGGTCGGTTTCTTCAGGTGAAAACTGCAATCCTTTCTCAAGCAAAACCTGTTTAAACAAATTTGTCAACTCCATTTTGTCCATCATCAAGTTGGCCACCCGGGCAAACTTTCCCTGAACTTCAGTAGAAATGTCTTTTTCCGCCAGTGCCATCAGGTAAACCGAAGGTTCTTTGCTAAGCGATTGAAGTAACGGCATCAACAACGGGTCATCGTTATCGGGATTTACAATTACAATATCGGGTTTTATTTCGAGGACTCTTTTATCAAGTCCCGCTTCGCTCCCATCAAACGCAGCCACCACCGAAACATAGGGGAACTCTGACAAAAACGCTTCCAGCCCTGCTTTAATCAGAAAAGCTTTACCTATCATAACCACTGAAATTATTCTTGTCATTTTTAGCGTGTTATTTGTTTATAGAGCTTTTCCATATCCTCTACCTTCGGTAACAAAATAAGATTTTCAATGCGCGAATGATTGTTTAAATCATGTTCTAAACCAAACAACTCACGCAAAACAGTATGGCAATAGGAGTCGTTGCGTGTCTCCGGCAAATACTTAATAATAAGATTTTTTAAATCGAAAAGTTTCTCTTCCACATTTTCGTGTTCCTGCTCATAGTTGGTAATGGTGTAGTTTTTCATCTTCTCGTAAAGGTCACCGGTTGCCTTTTGCAGTTCGATGGACTTTTCCAATGCCAAGATATAGGGATAAACCACCTCTTCTTCCCGGTTAATATGATGGATTAGCTCGCGACGGTATTCCTTAAAAAAATTAAGTAGTAAAATCAATGTATCTCCTTTTACGGCACAGTTTTTCTCCATATTCTCAATTTGAGCTTCGATGGCAGGCAGCTCCTGTTCGAGATAATAGCGGTGGGTTTGTTTAAGATAATTCACCAACATCCGCGCAGGAAACTGTTTAAGATGTTGTGCCGGGAAATATTGTTTGTCGTGAAAAGTATTAATAACCGTCAGAAAAAAATCGACATTCACCCTTTTTTCATCACACATCGCGGCGATGGTTTTATCGCCAACACCCAAATGCATATCAAACCTGTTTATAACGGGCAACAGGGTATAATCGTGATGGATTATCTCTGCCAGCCTCATCTCTTTATCTATCAACATACTATTCTAATTTTAACTACAAAAATAGAGCGAAATAATGAACCCACGACAAAAAGGAAAAATCTTACCGTGAAGTTCTATTTTTTCTAATTTTGAACTTTGATAAAAACAGCCATCATGAATGAATTTCAAAAAGCAATATTAGCGGGAATTCCTGACGAGTTACCTGCCATCAAACCTTATGATAACAGCGTGAATCACGCTCCCAATCGTAAACACATATTATCGCCTGACCAAAAGCGGCTGGCGTTAAAAAACGCCCTGAGATATTTTCCCGTAAAGCATCATCAGGTGCTTGCCAAAGAGTTTGCCGACGAGCTGGAAAAATACGGACGGATTTACATGTATCGTTTTCGTCCTGATTATGAGATGTATGCCCGTCCCATCCATGAATATCCGGCACAAACCCCACAGGCAGCGGCTATCATGCTGATGATTCAAAACAACTTAAACCCGGCCGTGGCGCAACATCCGCACGAGCTGATTACTTACGGTGGTAATGGTTCGGTATTTCAAAACTGGGCGCAATACCTGCTCACCATGCAGTATTTAGCCACCATGACTGAGGAGCAAACGTTGGCCATGTACTCGGGGCATCCCATGGGCCTTTTTCCATCGCACAAAGATGCTCCCAGGGTTGTGGTTACCAACGGGATGGTGATTCCCAACTACTCGAGCCAGGATGACTGGGAAAGATTTAATGCTTTGGGGGTATCGCAATATGGTCAAATGACAGCCGGTTCATACATGTACATAGGCCCTCAGGGCATCGTTCACGGAACTACCATTACCGTGATGAATGCTGCACGCAAGGTTGCCAAACCGGGCGAAGATCCCTTTAAAGGTAAGCTGTTTGTTTCATCAGGATTGGGTGGCATGTCGGGAGCTCAACCCAAAGCAGGCAATATTACCGGTGTGGTTTCGGTAGTGGCTGAAGTTAACCCTGCCGCTGCTCAAAAGCGCCACCAACAAGGTTGGGTAGATGAAATTTTTACCGATATGAACCGGCTTATTGAAAGGGTTAAAAAAGCACAAGCCGGCAAAGAGGTGGTTTCCATTGCTTATCAGGGAAACATCGTGGATGTTTGGGAGCAGTTTTACGAAGCCGGTGTTTTTGTAGACCTTGGTTCCGATCAAACATCGCTTCACAACCCATGGGCAGGTGGTTATTACCCTGTTAGTTTATCGTTTGACGAGGCCAACGAAATGATGGTAAGCAACCCCGGGCAATTTAAAAAAGAGGTTCAGGAATCGTTACGCCGGCAAACGGCTGCCATTAACAAGCACACGGCACGAGGAACCTACTTTTTTGACTATGGCAATGCTTTCCTTCTTGAAGCTTCGCGTGCAGGCGCTGATATCATGGCTGAAAACGGTATCGATTTTAAATACAAATCTTACGTGCAGGATATCATGGGCCCCATGTTTTTCGATTATGGTTTTGGCCCTTTCCGCTGGGTTTGCACTTCCGGTAATCCAAAAGATTTAGAGATTACCGACCAGATAGCTTCGGATGTATTGGAAAAATTGATGAATGAATCACCCGAGCCCATTCAAAGTCAAATGGCCGACAACATACAGTGGATAAAAGGAGCACAGGAAAACAAATTGGTGGTAGGGTCGCAAGCACGTATTCTGTATGCCGATGCCAAAGGACGGATTCAGATTGCTGCCGAGTTTAACAATGCCATCAAAAAAGGTATTTTGTCTGCTCCGGTAGTGCTGGGTCGCGATCATCATGACGTTTCCGGTACTGATTCCCCTTATCGTGAAACTTCCAATATTTACGATGGTTCAAGCTTTACTGCCGACATGGCCATTCAAAACGTTATTGGCGACTCCTTCCGCGGTGCCACCTGGGTATCTATCCACAACGGTGGTGGTGTAGGCTGGGGAGAAGTGATAAACGGAGGTTTCGGAATGGTATTGGATGGCAGCGAGGAGGCTGATCGTCGACTACGCTCCATGCTGTTTTGGGACGTTAACAACGGCATCTCACGACGTAGCTGGGCTCGCAACGACGGTGCCATGTTTGCCATAAAACGCGAAATGGAAAAAACACCCGGATTAAAAGTTACTTTTCCCAACATCGCAGATGATGATTTATTGAAAAGCTATTTTTAAACCCTGTCCAGTTAATGTTGTAAATCGGGATTATCCATATCGTTTATCAGCTGATGATATTCGGTGGGTGAAACACTGTTTTGCCAGTGTCCCGTTAAACGTGCTACTCCGGTAAAAAGCAGAAACAGCCCAATAACAATGGCTGCGTAAGCCCATGCAGGTAACGAAAACTTCGATTTTTTATTGAGCCGCAACTTAAGCGTATCCGGTTCCGGACAAGCTTCGATACAGGCAACACACGACATACATTCATCGGAACGGATGCGCTGTTTTTGATGAACCTGAATATTGGCCGGACAGGCATCGGTACAATCGGCACATCCTGTGCAAGAATCAGGATTACGAGTTACTTTTAACGGACTAAAAACCGACAGAAACCCAAGCAGAGCACCATAAGGACAGAGATAACGGCACCAAAAGTTTTTTACAAACAACGATAATACCATCAGGGCAACCAACACCCAAAAAGTAAAAGCGGTCATTTTAGTAAAAAAGTACAACATCTTCACATCCGCAATTTTATTGTAAGAACCGTATAGAAAGGTTTTTAAATCATCAAGGCTCATGGCAAAAACGGCGTACACAAAAAAGAGCAACAACAAGTATTTTATCGATCGCAAAGGGTAATCAACCCAACGGGGAAGAGCAAAGTTTTTTCCAAAAATTTTCCTGCCGGCTTTCCAAAGATATTCCGAAAGCAAACCAATGGGGCAAATCCATCCGCAGAATCCTTTTTTCATCAACAGGGCAATGACCAAAAACAACATAAACAGAACCATTCCCGCCGGGTGAATGGTATTAAAATCGCCACTCTGTATCCAATACCTCAACCCCATTAACGAGCTGATGGGCAAAAATCCCTCAACACCGGGAGGCCGTTCCACAGAGGCTGCAACACTGTGATCCTGATAATAGTTTACAAACCCATAAAATCTATAGCCTGTCCATAAAATGATTATCAAAAACAAAAGCTGAACCAACAGCCTGATCTCCTGGCTTCTTATCAACTTAATATTTTTATAAAAAAAGCTCTCTTCTTTTCTGTTCATATTATTACCACTTTCTTTCAACTTTTTCTAATTTTTTTTAACTCATTCCTAATTAAAATACCAATTAAGAAAATTTTTTGTCAGCCAATTTTAATATCTTTGGTCAAAATTAATTAAAACTCTCATTAATACTAACGAGTCAGAAAATATTAGGAAGAAGTGAATTATTTAAGGTTAACCATTTTAATTATTGTAGTAAGCGCTTTTAATTTAAAAGCTCAGAATAATCAGATAATTATCGGAGTTTATAATTCATCAATGACCTATTATGACATAGAACCTGATACAGTACTTCCTTTCGGAGAGTATCCTGACAGCGAATTTCAATATGCAATCGATTTAAACTTTGACAATAAAATTGACTACACCATCACTAACGAGGGGAGTGAAGGTTTAGGAGGAGGCATCTACGGAGTATGGGTTGTTCCGGCAGACAGCAACAAGGTAAATTATTATAGAATAGATTCGGTATATGCCGGGAATGATTTTTATAGGCATTTTCATGTGACAATTCCATTTGAGTATGGAGATACAATAAATAAATCATATTTATTTACATCAGACATAGGATATTTATATTATCATTACTGGTTTGATGGATGGAATGGCTTTACAATACCTGAATGGAGAAACCTGGGCGACCGTTATCTTGGTATTCGGATGAAAATTAACGACACCCTGGTGTATGGCTGGATTAGATTAGAAATAGAAACAGATTGGGGATGGCCAAAAACCATTATCAAAGATTATGCTTTGTCAAAAGCATTTGAACAATCCACAAACAATAATAGTGAAAAAAATATGGTTGTTTACCCAAATCCTGCGACCAACAATATAAACATTAAATTACCAATACCGGCTAATTCTGTTGATGTTTCCATTTTTGATATTAACGGAAAAAATCATTTTTCAAAAAACTATGAGGATACGGAGCAAATAAGAATTAATACAACAAACTTACAAAGTGGAGTTTACATTGTAAGAGCCAAAACTGAAAATAAAACTTACAACTTAAAGATGATAAAAAATTAGCCTTTGCTAAGGCGCAGTCACCGCCCATTGACGGTGAAAAAATAGTTGGAAAATAAATGATGAAATTTTCAAATTAAAAGAATAATTTTGTAGAGAAACGCCAACTAACCAAAACATTAACCGGTATCAGCAACATTTTTAAAAATATCGACAACAAAAACCACAAACCGCAGCTTGGTGCCTTGGATATATTCAAATACATCGGCCCGGGATTGCTGGTAACCGTAGGCTTTATCGACCCCGGCAACTGGGCTTCCAATCTTGCCGCGGGGGCTGATTACGGTTATACTTTGTTATGGATGGTAACCCTTTCCACCATTATGCTGATTATTCTTCAGCACAATGTGGCGCATTTGGGAATTGCCACAGGTTATTGCCTTTCGGAAGCGGCTACCATCTATCTGAAACCGGTTTGGTCGAAGTTTATTTTAACATCGGCTATGATGGCTTCCATTTCCACCTCGTTAGCCGAAATTTTGGGAGGTGCCATCGCCCTCGAGATGCTCTTTGATGTTCCCATCGCAGCAGGAGCTTTGCTAACTACCTTCTTTGTTGCCATTATGCTGCTTACCAACTCTTACCTAAAAACTGAAAAGTGGATCATCGCTTTTGTTTCGCTTATCGGACTTTCATTTTTATACGAGCTTTCGCTGGTTGACATCGACTGGGGTGCTGCTACCATTGGCTGGGTTACACCGTCCTTTCCCGAAGGGTCGATGATTATTATTATGAGTGTGATGGGGGCAGTGGTAATGCCTCACAACCTTTTTTTGCATTCCGAAGTTATCCAAAGCCGGCAATGGAATCGCAAAAATGAAAAGATTATCAAAAAACAACTTCGGTTTGAATTTACCGACACCCTTGTCTCCATGCTTATTGGATGGGCCATTAACAGTGCCATGATTTTGTTGGCGGCAGCCACCTTTTTTAAAAGTTCAACACCTGTTACCGAACTGCAACAGGCAAATCATTTGTTGAAACCGCTGCTTGGCAGTAATGCTGCCGTGGTATTTGCCGTGGCATTACTATTGGCCGGAATTGCCTCTACCATAACATCAGGTATAGCAGCGGGCAGCATTTTTGCCGGCATGTTCAAAGAGCCTTACGACATTAAAGACAACCACTCCCGGCTTGGAGTGGCCATATCGCTCGTCGTGGCACTGGCATTAATCTTTTTTATCTCTAACCCGTTTCAGGGTTTGATTATCTCACAGATGATTTTAAGCATTCAGCTCCCGTTTACCATCTTTCTGCAGGTTTACCTTACCTCATCGCCAAAAGTGATGGGAAAATATCGCAACTCCCTCTTTTTGAAGATGCTGCTCTATTCCATCGCCGGGATAGTTTCGTTGCTTAACGTCTATCTGTTTTACACAATGTTGGCTTAATAGACAAAATTTAGGCTCAAAACGTCTGTAACGCTTATTATTGTTAGCTTTGAATCAAATCAAAGGTTATGAATAAAAAAAG
>CAZKGB010000104.1:0-8164 GCA_964551935.1 uncultured Lentimicrobiaceae bacterium
ATAGTAGTCGAAAATAAATTTGTTGTTCGGGAAAAAGTATAGACCCCTGTCAAGTACCTGAACGGCAGAGTCGTATTTTTGAACATTAACCAACGATTGGGCTAAACGCAGGTAGCTTTGTTTACCCATGTTTGAATTTCTCATGCTTTCACGATCGACCGTAACATCGGGTTCGTTCAAACGTCCCCAGCGCACTTTATCGTTCATCAAAACTTTCCACGACCGGTCAATGTCAACGCCTCCCACCCGGCTGATAAAGTCGCGGGCAGGTACCGGCCTGAACCGGTAAACAACGCCTTCCATATGACAATATTTATCAACATTCATCACTTTGCTAACGGCGTTGGTGTTGGCAAAATAGATGGGACGTTTCCAATTGTTGGTGGCTACCAAATCGAGTAATAACATATCATTTCTAAAAATCCCGCTTTGGTTTATAGTCCAGTTAATCTTATCCGGAATTCTGCTTTCCTCGGCTTTGCTTACCGTGCCGGTTTCAACAGCGGCTTTTTTATCGATGGTTAATGAGATGTTTTTGGTAGGTACAAAATTAATGTACTCACCTCCCTGAATAGGTACTTTGGTACGTCGGTCTTCGCTGTTGATAAATCCAATTACATCTTTAAGCTCGGCACCTTTGAATTTATCCAACACGGGCAGGTAGTTATAAGTTCCAAGCCTGTATTTTGAACGCGGTATGGTGAGGGGTAATTTATCGGAATCGTACACTTTACGAGCCATTTGTGTTACATACCAATCGCCCGAAGCAAGCATATAGTTTACCACGCGAACGTCGGTACGAATGCCTTCTACCTCCTGGGCATACCATAAGGGGAAGGTGTCGTTATCGCCGTTGGTAAATAAGATGGCATTGGGTTCACACGATTCGAGATACATTACGGCAAAATCGCGAGCCGCGTATTTACCGGAACGGTCATGTGATTTCCAGCCCTCTTTAGCCATGATTCCGGGAACCAAAATCAAGCTAATCAAGGTTACAACAATAGCAGCAACGGGGCTGCTTTTAATGTATTTGCGGGCAGATTCCCACAGGGCCAGCACGCCGATTCCAATCCAAATGGTAAAGGCATAAAAAGCGCCGGCGTAAGCATAGTCACGCTCTCTGGGTTGCAGCGGGGTTTGGTTCAAAAACACAATAATAGCAAGGCCGGTCATGATAAACAGCATGAATACCACCCAGGTATCGCGTTTGCTCTTTTGCAGATGGAAGAAAAATCCCAGCAGGCCAAGCAGTAAAGGTAAAAAGTAAAAACGTGTTCTGGCCGGATTTTGCATGCTGGGCGGCAGGTTATCCTGATCGCCCAAACGCCAGTTATCGATAAACGAGATTCCGCTTATCCAGTTGCCGTGGTCAATCTCTCCCTGGCTTTCGATGTTGTTTTGTCGTCCTACAAAATTCCACATAAAATAGCGGATAAACATGTGATTAAGCTGGTAAGTAAAAAAGAATCGCAGGTTTTCGCTAAAAGTAGGTTTGTAAATAATTTCTGAAGAGCCGTCGGGTTTGGTTACCCGGATGGGCACTCCTTTTATATCGCCATACTTTTTATAATATTTAATGTGTCCCGGTTTAGAGTTGCTCCACATACGCGGGAAAAATGTTTCAAAACGCGGGTCGTACACCGGAACCGTTCCTTTTCTGTCATCTTTTATGACGTATTTCCCCTTTTTCTTATCTTTCATGTAAACCGGCGTTCCGTCCTTATGGTCGATAATCGGAGCATTGTAATACTGGCCGTAAAAAATGGGATAAGTACCGTATTGTTCACGGTTTAAATAGGAGAGAAGACTGATAGCATCTTTCGGGTCATTTTCGTTGATGGGTGTATCGGCGTTAGCCCTGATAATTAAAATAAAGAATGAGGAGTAACCAATAACCATTACTATTAAGGCAAGCAATGCCGTGTTGAGGGCATGATTTCTTTTTTTGTAGGAGTAACGGATTCCCCAATAGATGGCACCGATCAGTAAAATAAAATAGATGATGGTTCCGCTGTTAAAGGGCATTCCGATAACATTTACAAAGAAGAGTTCAAATTTTCCGGCAAGGTTAACACTGTAAGGAATAATTACATACATGATAATGGCAGAATAACAATAGAGAGTATTCCTGCAAGAATAAATCCTTTGGTTGTAACCTTGTGTTTTTTAAAGTAATAAACGTAAACGATAGCCGGAATAGCCAAAAGGTTTAACAAGTGAACACCAATGGATAACCCTATTAAGTAGGCTATTAGCAGTATCCAACGGTAGCCGTGACGCTCATCGGCAACCTCTTCCCAACGTAATATGGCCCAAAAAACAACGGCTGTAAACAGCGACGACATGGCGTAAACTTCGCCTTCAACGGCTGAAAACCAAAATGAATCGGTGAAAGTGTAAGCCAGCGAACCTACGATACCGGCTCCTAAAACTGCCCAGCCCTGGCCCTTGGTAAGTTTGTCGCCTGATTTTTTAACATAGAGTTTTTTGGCCATCATGGTAATGGTCCAGAACAAAAACATAATGGTGGCACTACTCGATAATCCCGACATGCCGTTTATCATTAAAGCTACCTTGGTATTATCGCCAAAGGCAAACAGTGAAAAAAAGCGACCCATCAGCTGGAAAAAAGGAGCCCCCGGAGGGTGCCCTACCTGAAGCTTAAAGGCTGTGGCAATGTATTCGCCGCAATCCCACCAGCTGGCGGTGGGTTCCAAAGTTGAAAAATAAACAGCCGTGGCAATTAAAAAAATTACCCATCCAATAATGTTATTGAGCTTCTTAAAGTTATCCATGGTAACAAACTTTGCTTAAAATATTTTAAAAGGCGAAAATAAGAATTTTAAGCCAGCTTGGAATTAAATAAAATGTTAAAATAATTTTTTTAAGATATTTTTGCAACCAATTAAAAATGTACTATTTTTGCACCTCCAAAAACGGAATGTCCCATGGTGTAATGGTAGCACTGCAGATTTTGGTTCTGCCGGTTCAGGTTCGAGCCCTGGTGGGACAACTTTTTTTACCACCAATCTTTTTGAGGTTGGTGGTTTTTTATTTTAAATGCTTATTGATGCAGGAACAGAAGGGGTTCGTTTAAACCGATTCGCATAGACAGAAGAATGGCTATGGCAATTAACACGGCCACTATTTGGAGTTTACATGATTTGTTTTTCACGTGATAGTCGTTATCGTCACTATCTGCTCTGGCATCGCGATTTTTAAAGGTTATCGAGTTTTTATTTTTTTGCCAAATAAATAATCCGAGCATATAAAACAGTATGGCACTTAATACCATCCAGTCGAAATAATGGTATTCGCCGATATTGGGTATTTTGTAAAGAACCAAAATAGCCGTACCCAACAACGCCGGATAAACTATTTGGTTCAAAAGAAACTTATTAATGGCCGACTTGGCCAATCGTTTATAGTAAAGGTTGGCCGACACCTTAATGCCTTTTTGTGCCCGGTGGCCAATAAATATTAATAGAATAACGGAAATTCCGGCCAGTAGCAAGCGTAAAAAGAAGGGTACTCTAAAAGCCCTTAAGGCTGTTCCTATTCCAAAGTTAAACAAAGCGCCAACAATAAAGTTTCCCATAAACCATGAATAGGCAATAACATAAATCCATAAAAAGAAAACTTTAATACTTCTTTTGTATTTGCGTTGCTTGCGGTAAAGCCAGTCGAAAATAACACCGATGAGCAGTGTTATCATGTTCCCAAAGAAAAAGACGATGATAATATTGTCTCTGTTCCACGATGCTCCTTTCATGGTGAATCCATGAAAATACAACTCTCCGTCAAACCCAAAAAAGTTATACGACATCCATATTGAAAACAGGTTGTAGGTAAATACAACAAGGATGTAGGCGATAATAAAATAGGCAGTGGAATTAATGATAATACAACGGTGGAATTTATTATCTTTAGCAATGGCGTGTCTCATAATATTTAGGGTAAATTAAAAGTAATTTCAAAAATAGAAAAAAGGTACTATTTACAGCACAAAATAAGAACAATTATTTTGTATTTCTCAAGTTTTGTTAAGATAATCATCTGTTTTAATAAAAATGTTACCTTGCGTTGTTAAACCGATTTTTAACTTGATTATAGTAAAATGTTTACAAATAAAACCATCATCATTACAGGAGCTTCTTCGGGCATAGGCAGAGAGCTATCCGTCAGACTTGCCGAAAAAGGGGTAAAGCTGGTTGTAGCTGCCCGTGATAAACAACGCCTCGAAGAGGTTGCCAATGTTTGTCGTGCAAAAGGATCGGAAGCCATGGTTGTTGTTGCTGATGTGGCCAATAAAGAAGCTTGTAAAAAAATAGTTGACGAAGCTGTTAACGCTTTTGGAGGAATTGATATTTTAGTTAATAACGCCGGCATAACCATGTGGGCCGAGTTTGAAAAAGTTACCAACCTGGAGGCGTTGGAGCAAATAATGCAGGTAAACTTTTTTGGCAGCATGTACCTTACTCATTTTGCTTTACCCTATTTGATACAATCGAAAGGGCAAATTGTTGGCGTTTCAAGTCTCACGGGCAAAACCGGCATTCCCACCCGGAGTATCTACGCAGCCAGCAAACACGCCATGGCCGGCTTTTTCGACAGTCTGCGTATCGAATTAAAAGAAAAAGAAGTGGCTATTACCATGATTTATCCCGGGTTTGTCTCCTCGGAAGTTCGCGAGAGGGCCCTCAATGGTGAAGGTATACCGTTGGGAAAAAGCCCGGTGAAAGAAAAGGAGGTGATGTCTGTTGAGGAGTGTGTTAAGCAAATGATACCCGTTATCGAAAAGCGAAAACGCGAACTGGTGATGACTACCCGTGCTAAAGTGGGGCTGTGGCTTAAAATGATTGCTCCAGAAATTACCGATAATATTGCCCTGAAAGCTATTAGGAAAGGGAAATGATAATACTATGAATTAATGGCATCCCATACTCTTTGTCATAAGAGAGGGGTCATGGGCTAATACCTGTTTTAATGCGCTGGTTTTCTGAAATTATTGGCCCGGGAATTCTAACAAGTTTATAGACTATTTTTTTGTAAAAAATGGTAAATACCTGCAATCCTGAAAGGATTGAATGTGAATAGAAGTAGATATACAATAATAAGATTAACCCTGAAAGGGTTGAATAATAATAAACGCAGTTCTCGCAAGTAATATGGAATATTGATAAGTTGGTTATTTACATCGAATTGATAGTTTTTAGAGAATGTCTCTTTCAACGAACTATCTGCTTAGCACACCAAAATAAGAATCAGTTGGGTATTGGCGTACGCAAAACATTTTATTCGATAAATTAGTATATACTGTAACTTTATCGCAACCTTTTGCGTCGTAGTAATAATGAAATAAACCCTGTCGCATTAAATGAATATAAACGAGTACAATCGCTGCGTGGATGATTATGCTGACGGCCTCTATCGCTTTTTGTTGAAAAACATTAAGGATGAAGAGGTGGCGCGCGATTTGGTACAAGAATCGTTTATGAAATTGTGGGAAAAACGTAAAGAGGTTGAAAATAAAAAAAGTAAATCGTATCTTTTTACAACAGGCTATCACACAATGATTGATTATATCAGAAAAAACAGTCGTAATGTATCTTATGAAACGGCTAAGTACAGCGAAGAGAGTTACGAAAAAGGTTATTCCGATCTGAAAGAGATATTGAATGAAGCGGTGGAAAAACTCCCGGATAATCAAAAAGCGGTGGTGCTGTTGCGCGATTACGAAGGCTATTCGTACAAAGAGATTGCCGACATAACCAACCTGACCGAATCGCAGGTAAAGGTTTATATTTATCGTGCCCGGTTGTTTTTGAAGAAATATATTGGAAGCCCCGATAAGGTGGTGTAAGCATTATGAACAGGATAAACAGAAATAATTACGAAAGTTATCTCATCGACTGGATGGAAGGCAATCTTGATGCCCAAACCGAAAAGCAGGTGATGCAGTTTCTGGATGAAAATCCTGATATTAAGGAGGAGTTTGAAAAGTTTGAAAGTGTTTCCCTTGAGCCTGAACCGGTAGCGTTTAAAGGCAAATCAGAGCTTAAACAAAAAATAATAGTTCCTGTAGGCGGAATTAACGAAGATAATTTTGAAAACTTTTTTATCGCCTGGCACGAAAACGACCTCTCCCGGAAGGAGCAGGAAAGTGTTGAGCAGTTTATTTCGAAAAACTCATTTCTAAAAAAGGAGTTCGAGCAGTTTGGAAGTTTAAAAGTTGCACCGGATAAGGCGGTAGTTTATGGTGACAAGGAGGTGTTATATCATCGGAAAAAGGCGATTCCGTTGTTTTGGATATCATCTGCTGCCGCTGTTTTATTGGTGCTTTTCGCTATTTTCGGGTTGCTGAAAAACAATTTAAACCGGCAGATAATTTTAAATCATAACCGGTCAGTGGCTCAGGTTAATACAATAAAAACTTCCGACTCGATAGTTGAAGTTGTCAAACCTCAAACGAAAAACCTGAGTGCTACTTCCGCAGACGATTCAACGAAGAAAAAGCCATCGGTTGTTCAAACAGGTAACCATAACAAGAACTCTCGTCAGGCTATTGTGGTTAAACCACGAAAAAAACCACGTCAACACGCATTTATCAGCGAGTTAGCTTCGGCTCAGGCTAATATAAAGCTTACCAGCGATGAAGTGTACTGCAAGTTTAAGTATCAACGTCATTTTGCAAACGAATCACCTGCAAAAGCCGAAAAGAGCAAAAGCCTTGTTGGTAAAGTTTTAGCCGGATTGTTTAACGATGCCAAAACAAAAGTCAGCCCTGTAGTGCCCAATAATGATAGCAATGAACCGTTGCTGGCAAAAGTTTTTGACGGGGGTGCCCGGGTTTTAAATACGTACACCAGCACCGAGGCCACTGTTACCAAATATTACGACAACCGGGGCAATTTAATTGCTTACCATTTTTCGGGAGGTCAAATTAATTTCAACAAAAAGTTTAATTCGCGGGGACGGTAGCCATTTTTACGATAGATATCATGAAAATATCGTACTTTTGCCGCCTATGGAAAACATCAGAAACTTCTGCATCATCGCGCATATCGATCACGGTAAAAGTACCCTGGCCGATCGCCTCCTTGAATTCACCGAAACGGTCTCGGAACGTGACGCTCAGGCTCAGGTGCTGGATGATATGGATTTGGAACGCGAGCGGGGAATCACCATAAAAAGTCATGCTATCCAAATGGATTTTCAGCGTGACAAAAAAAACTACGTTTTAAACCTTATCGATACACCCGGCCACGTTGACTTTTCCTACGAAGTTTCTCGTTCTATTGCGGCCTGCGAAGGCGCTCTGCTAGTGGTTGATGCCACCCAGGGGATTCAGGCTCAAACCATCTCGAACCTTTATCTTGCCATTGACCACGACCTCGAAATTATTCCGGTACTGAATAAAATGGACCTTCCCAACGCCATGCCCGACGAGGTAAAAGACCAGATTGTGGATATGCTGGGTTGCGATTACGAAGACATCATTGAAGCCAGCGGTAAAACCGGTTATGGTGTCGATAAAGTGTTGGATGCTATCATCGATAAGGTACCGGCACCTAAAGGAGATGTTGATGCACCGCTTCAAGCCTTGATTTTTGATTCGGTTTTTAATTCGTTTAGAGGCATCATCGCTTACTTTAAAGTGGCAAACGGAAGTATCTCAAAAGGCGACCGGGTTAAGTTTGTCAATACGGGTAAAGAGTACAATGCCGATGAAATTGGTGTGTTACGTCTAAAGCAGGAACCGCGAAAAACACTCTATGCCGGCGATGTGGGCTACATCATTTCAGGCATTAAAACTTCGAAGGAGGTAAAGGTGGGTGATACCATCACTCATGTTGATAACCCGTGCGATTTGGCTATCGAAGGATTTGAAGAGGTGAAACCCATGGTTTTTGCCGGGGTTTATCCTGTGGATACCGAGGACTACGAAGACCTGAGAGCATCCATGGAAAAACTACAGCTGAATGACGCATCGCTTACATGGGAACCGGAATCTTCTATGGCGCTGGGGTTTGGTTTTCGATGTGGTTTTTTAGGCTTGTTGCACATGGAAATCATTCAGGAGCGGCTGGAACGCGAGTTTGATATGAACGTGATTACTACTGTTCCCAATGTTTCGTATAAAGTTGTCTCCAACAAAGGA
>CAZKGB010000105.1:0-6329 GCA_964551935.1 uncultured Lentimicrobiaceae bacterium
TAAGTAACCCTAAGCCAACCATAAAACCGGCCAAATGGAGCCAAAGATTCATGTAAACAGCCGGAAACAAAACTTTGTCAAGAAGTATTCCTACCCATATTCCCCCGGGCAACATTAATAACCAGATAAAAATACGAATGAATGATTTCATAGCGGTTTAACATTGAAATAATTTAAGGTTAACCCAATTAAAGCATATTTGCTCCATTGTAAATCATACAATAAATTCATTGACATCCCTTCTTTCGGTAATGTGTGAGAAAGCAGCAAAAAGATGAAATTTATTTTCCTATTTAAATTGCACACCCTTTTCAACCTTTTTAGTAACTTTAAACAACTTTTAAATTATTTCAAAATTAAGACTTTTTTTTCGCCAACTTATCTGTATTAATTAAAAATATGTATATTTCAACTTTCAAACTTAGAAATGTTTCTCTCATTACGTCCGGAATAACATGACAACACATACAAAAACATCAATCAGAAATCAGATGTTGCTGATTACTACAGTTTTATTAGTCTCAATTTCAGCCCATATCAATGCCCAAACTAAAGTGATTGACAGTCTTAAAACACTATTGAATCATCACATTGAAGCCGACACCGCAAAAGTTGATCTATATAATGAACTTGCTTCAGCATCTTTCAGGGTAAACGATAATGACTTGTATAAATATGCGAAAAAAGGATACGACCTCTCCAATAAAATAAATTACGACAGAGGCAAAGCCCGGAGTCTGTTTAATTTGGGGTTGTACAGGTATTTAAAATCCGACTTTCCCGAAAGCCTTTCCCATTACGAAAGGGCCATAACAATTTATCAGAAGCTTAACGACAAAAAGAGTATTTCGCATTGCAGAAATAACATGGGATTAATATACAGATTAAACGGAAACTACCCAAAAGCCTTAGAAAACTATTATGCATCCTTAAAAATTGCCAAATTACTGAATGAAGAAAAAACCATTGCTTATTGTCTTGGAAACATCGGCAATATACAAAGAGATTTAAACCACGATTCACTGGCTCTTGACTGCTATCAAAAGTCGTTGGTAATTAAATCTAAATTAGGTGACGAGAGAGGGGTTGTTACAAGCAACATTAATATTGGAACCATCAAAAAAAGAGAAGGTAATTATTCGGAGGCATTAAACAATTTTAACAAGGCACTGGAAATTAGCAACAAAATTAATTACAGGTTTGGCATATCCACCGCATACAAAGAGATGGGAGAAATATATGAAATTGAAACGGACTATATACGTGCGATGAAGTATTTTAATAAGTCGCTTGAAATAAGAAAAGAGTTGGGGGACAAAATCGGTATTTCTGCTCTTTATTATGATATCGGAAAAGTGTATCTTGACAAAAATAATTACAGGGAAGCCCTGAACTACACACAAAAAAGTTTGGATATTGCCAAAAGCATCAAATCAAAAAGTACGCTATATGAAATATACCTTCAACTTTCCGACATTTATACTGCGTTGAGCAACTACAAAACGGCACTGGAAAATTATAAACTTTACAAAGCTTATGCCGATACGGTTTTTAACGAAAAAAGTGTAAACGAATTATCGAAAATTGAAACGCAAAATAAATACAATCGCGAAAAAGAGTTGAACCTTATTAAACAACAAAAAAGGAATGCTGTTTATGCCGAAAAAGTAAAACGGCGCGAAATGTTTATACTGCTGATTATTATAGTTTTATTAATATCACTAATTGCATTATCGCTGCTTTTCCGCCTCTATCAAAGCAAAAACAAGATAAACACAGAATTAAATCAGAAAAACAAAGAAGTTAATTTACAAAAAGAGTTGCTTGCTAAACACAAGGAAATACTTGAAGAAACTGTTGAAAAAAGAACCAGAGAACTGGTCGTTGAAAAAGCCAAAGCCGTTGAAAGCGAAAAACTAAAAACCGCTTTTCTTAATAATATTTCTCACGAATTCAGAACACCTCTTAACGGAATTCTCGGATTTTCTTCTTTGTTGGTTGACCCTGAATTAGATGAAGAAGCACAAAACGAGTATGCTAATATTATAAAGGTAAGTTGCGACCATTTACTGAACATTGTTGACGACACCATCGAAATATCGGAAGTTCACAGCAACCAGGTAAAAATTAGCAAAACCCCTGCCAATATTACAGCTATTATCGAAAAAGTTACTCGCGAACTTGAAGTTACAGCACAACTTAAAAATCTTAAAATTATTATTGACTTAAAACTGAAACCCGATCAACAAAACATATTAACCGATGAATACAAAATAACGCGGGTTTTTTGGCACGTGATAAATAACGCCATTAAGTTTACCTCTGAAGGATACATTAAAATCTCAGGAAAAGTGGTTGACCATCATCAGTTTTTATTTACCATCAAAGATACCGGAATTGGCATTAGCGACAAGATGAAAAAGGCCATATTCGAACCATTCCGGCAGGCTGAAACAGGGGCAACCAGAAGCTACAGCGGAAACGGGGTGGGATTATCGCTGTCAAAAGCATACATTGAACTGTTAGGGGGTAAAATCCGGATAGAGTCTGTTTTAAATGCCGGCACAACCGTGTTTCTAAGCTTTCCGGCAGAATTCTTACCAGAAAAGCAATCCGATAAAAAGGAACAACCCAACGACAAACAAATTAGCAGTAAAACTATTTTGGTTGCCGAAGACAACGAACTCAATTACATTTTAATACGCGAATATTTGTCCAGTGAAAATTTCAGGTTAATTCATGCCTGGAATGGCAAGGAAGCCTTGGAAATGTTTAAAGAAATCAAAACTATTGATTTGATTTTAATGGATATTAAAATGCCTGTTATGGATGGACATGAAGCGTATGTTGAAATTAGAAAAATAAATAGCAAAGTGCCAATAATTGCACAAACAGCTTACTCCCTTAGTCAGGATATTAGTAAAATAAACGAAACAGGCTTTAACGCATATATAAACAAACCGTTGAACAAACAAACTTTATTAGATTTAATAAACAAAACCATTTTACAATCTAATTAACAACGATTTACATTACAAATAAAAGCACACGATAGTACATTATTCAATAAACTAAATATAAATATTATGAAAAAATTCTACAGCATTTTTATTTGGGCCCTATTAATTTCATGCGGTTTGCAAGCCCAAAGTCCAATGGCAAGATATCCTCTTACAGTTAATGGTATCGACACCACCGGCCAAAACGATGACATGGAGTTGTTGAATGCTACATTTGAAAACGGTGGCGTTTATTCAAACGGAATTTATTATGGAAATGACACCATGGGAACCGTATTGGTAACACCTCCTTTTACCAACTTCAATTATACTGACTTTAGCGTCTACCTTTCTTTTTACATGAATGAATATCCCGATTCAAGAATGCCTGTTTTAATAGGTGGAAGAATGTGGCGTTGGATTGGTGTTTATGCTGATACCAACACCATTTGGTTTATGGCAAACGACGGCTCGCTCTACGAAAATACTAACCAGACCATTCCATTAAATCAATGGAATACCCTAAGAATTAGTTACAATGGTTTGACAAAAAAATGCTATTTATACCTGAACTCCAATGAGATTGGCGAGTACGATATCGAAACTTTTAATACAGGTGACGATCCTCGTTTTATCAACTCCCACGATGGACAAGGACTAACTTTTAAAGGATATTGGCGCGACCTTATTTTTTACAACTCTTCAGATCCTACGGGGATAAATAAAATCAATGTTTTATCGGATATTCAGATAACCACCAGTGTGAATCGGTTAACTATTCAAATCCCGATGCAAATCACCGGCATGTTAATGAAAATTATCGATTTACAAGGTCGATATATTAAAGATTATCCGTTAACTCCGGGTACCAACTCGATTACTATTGACAAGCCAAAGTCCGGTTATCTACTTGTTTTTAGTGATCAGTCGGGAAATCAGGTTGTAAAAAAAGTTGTAGCAGGATTTTAGTTTAACGCTTTTACCCTTGCCAGTGCCTTGGTGGCTTTTGCACCCAGGTATTCGTAGTAATCGCTGTCGTAAAGATTGGTGGCTATTTTATAGTAGTTTATTGCCAAATCAAATTTACCGGCATCTTCATATATCTTGCCCAGTTTCAACGCCGAAGCACAGGCAAAATAGTACTCCTCCTCTTCGCCCCTGTTAATAACCCATTTAAGGTTGTCGATTGCTTTTTCAACACTGCCTGTTTCAGTCTGATATCTTCCCATCAAAAAATGATATTCCAATTGATAAGGAAGCTGCTGTTCAGGATGACTATTAAACGCTTCCATTGTTCGTTTAAACTCTTTGAGATATCCCCCATCAATTAAAAGTCTCGCCTTAACAAGGTTCAGGTCTGGCTCATAGTCTAACGAAGCGTCATAAAGTGCTTCACGGTCACGTTCGTTCACTTCGCTTCCCTTTTTACGCACTATCGCGCACAACTCATGATATTTAGCACGGTTACCATTAATCAAGTTGAAAAGAGCCAGGTTATAAGTCATCTCTTTAAAGTACTCCTGTTTGCGAAGATTTTTCAGGTATTGTTCAATATAAAAACCTGCTTTGGGACTAATCTTGCGTAATAAAATCTTTCCCATCATATAGTTGTAAATCAACTCAGCATAAGGCCTCTCCCCCACTTTAACCTGCTTCAGAGCAGCCAGTGCCTGCTCATTTTTCCCAACCCGGTAAGCAATGTTTATTCTGAAATACTGATGAATAAAAAGATTACGAATGCTGCTATCAAGGTTTTGAGTAAAATCGTAAACCATTTCAGGAGACTTATTAATTTTAGCAGCAAAAATTACAAACAGCGCAGTTTCGGCATTAAATCCTTTCACCTCTTTTTGAGATTGATACAGATTGGTTAACGTGGCAACACCATACTTAAAGTCGGATGAAACGCCAAAAAAGGATACCGCCCATTTTACAAATGGCGGCAGGTTCGACATGGCCACATTAAAAAAACCGTCAAGCATCAGGCTGGGCTTAAACTCCGGAAACTTTTCAAGGTTTTCATAAACCTCTTTATAAGCATGGTACATTTTGTTTACGCCGCTGAATTGTGACCCGTGAATAATGTTAAACATCCCAACCTGCATCTCCATTTCCGACTTGCAAGCGAGGTAATAAGGCGAATCTACAAAACGGTCATCCATCAATTTACGTTTGGCCTCATAACCGTCAATAAAAGCTTCATAATCCTCCTGACTGCCATTAATCAAAAGACGGTACGCATCGCAGGTTTGTTCCAGGTAAAGAGCATAAAAATTTTCAGAATTATTTTCAAGCTCAACAGCAAGCAACCTTTCAGATTCCTTAAGACGCAGGTCCATCATTAACATACGTGCTTCCTTACAGTTTTCCGTAACTTCGTAATCCGCTAAGCTATCAGTAGAAATAGAAAAAAAGACAAGAAAAACAAATACAATTTTTACCATAAACCATTGTATTGATAGACGACAAAAATAGTTTTTATTCTGATGCAGCAACATTAAAGCCTGAGGGAACTAAATGAAAATTATTATTACCTTTGGATTTCTCTTCATCAAGCTTTTAAACTGATGCAACATCTATTACGAAATAAAAAAAGTCTATTTTTCGGCAGTTACCCTTTATTGGTTTTATTATTTTTATTTTCCGGGCCAACTACAGGAAAGACCAATTTTCATAAAGCCGAACAACTATTAATGACGATGGTTGATGACACGGCAAAAGTTAATCTTCTTTTAAAACTTGGCGAGCACTATTGCAGTAATGATAACGACAAAGCTCTGATGTTTCTGCAGGAAGCCTATTCCATCTCCACCACGTTAGATTATTACTTGGGAACCGGAAAAAGTCTTATCTGGTTGGGGAGGGTTTATTATTACGAATCGAAATTTGATTTATCAAATAAATATCTTGTTAAAGCGGAAAAAGTATTAAAAAACACCGATGATGCAGAAGCGCTATCATTTTGTTATTTATCGAGAGCCGCCAGTTTAAAAGTTATCGGAGATTATATCAATGCCATCAAAATGTATAAAAAATCGATTGCATTATCCCAACAAACAGGTAACAAACGCAGATTATCATCATGCTATTTGGGAATAGGAATGCTATTATTAGACAGGCAGGATGGTGATAAAGCTTTGAATTATTTTAAAGAAGCGCTGAATATAAACAGACTGACAAATAACAAAATAGGCATGGCTAATGCCTATAGTAGTATAGCCTACTATTATAACTCTATCAAGGCACCCGATTCGGCGCTGTTTTATTTTAATCAGGCGCTAAAAATACGAACAGCGCTAAAAATGGATCGTCACATTGCCTCCTCCGAGA
>CAZKGB010000105.1:6429-8140 GCA_964551935.1 uncultured Lentimicrobiaceae bacterium
AGGTAGAAGCTAAATTTCAGAGCGAGAAAAAAGATCGTGATATTGCCATATTAAAAGAGAGAGCCAACGTAGAAAAAAACAAAAATATACTGTTTATTGTACTGTTACTGGTTTTTCTGCTGGTGATACTCCTGCTGTTTTTTATGTTCAGATACAAATCAACGGCTTTTAAACGACAGCAAAAACTGCATAAACAAGAAAACATTATTTACAACCAGGAAAAGCAAATTATCCGGCAGGAAAAGAAACTCCTGCAAGAACAACTGGAATCAAAAAACCGTGAATTAGCTTCCAAAGCACTTGAAATGATTAGGTTGAATGAAACCATTACCGAAATCATAGAAAAACTTGAAGAGTTTAACGGGCTAACAGACGCCCCCCCCGAAATAGTTGACAGCATCAAAAGAATTATTCATGATCTGGAAACTCATACCAAACAAAATATCTGGAATGAGTTTGATAAAATATTTAAAAACATCCATTCCGGGTTTTATGCCAGACTGCTTGAAATCTGCCCCGATCTTTCATCAACAGAAATAAAAATTGCTGCTCTTCTTAAGTTGAACCTTACCACGAAAGAGATATCGGCCATCACCTTTAAATCGGAAGGTGGCATCAAAACCACTCGTTATCGCCTGCGAAAAAAACTGGGATTATCAGGCGATGATAAGCTGGTTCCTTTTTTAATGCAGATATAACCCGACATTTTAAACCATCCTGTATGAGCAATCCTGAAATACACAATTGTCTAAATAGATTCATAGTACCCATCAGTAACACTCAGTCCTTGAGGCAACGGACGCTAAAACCGTACACTTTGCCGCAGCCATCTCGGCTTATCTTGGCGTTCTCAAAACTCAGAATTCGGAACCACGAATGTGCATCTGAGTACTCAGTCGATGACCACCAAAGGCCGGAGCCGTTAAGGTAGGTAAAAAACTCAGATCTGTCGCAGAGCCCCCCTGGGAGGGCGGTGAAGCCACTAGAATTTGTTGCATCTGTATTTGGCGTCCACCAATGTGTTGTGCCCTTTTCTTTTAGTTTACCTCCAGCTATATCTTCACCTCCCAAATAAGTGGTAAGTACTGTCCAGTCTTCATCACTAGGCAAATGCCAACCGGGAGGGCAGGCATTTTTAGCTGCAGGCCAGTTGTAAAGCACCCCATATGTTTGATAATTAGCCGTAGCTTTTGCTTCCGATATATTATTACCTTCATAATAATAAACATAATAATAAGGGTCATTATAGGAACCATCAGAAGAAGGGTTTACACTTGGAAGATATTTAAGGTTTTCAGCCATCCATGTTTGATTGTCAATAGTTACAGTATTATAAACTTGGCCGTCGCGGGGATCGGTAAAAGTGCCTGCTATAATTGTTACGAAAATATCATCGGATGAACTACCGCCGTCATTGTCAAGGCTGGTTGCTTTAAGTGTATGATTGCCTAAACTTTCATTTTCTGTTTTCCATTTATAAATGTAAGGAAAGCTTGTTACAGAACCTTGCTCCACGCCATCAATAAAAAAACGCACTTCGGCAATGCTGCCGTCCTTGTCTTCCGCATCAACGGAAATGGTAACAGTTTCACCCTTTGATATTTCCTGTCCGTTGGTGGGGGAGGTAATCTCGCAGGTGGGTTTTTGATTGTTTTCTTGTTCATCTTTTTTGCATCCGGTAAAAAATAGAGATACAACGATTATGATTAAT
>CAZKGB010000106.1:0-8126 GCA_964551935.1 uncultured Lentimicrobiaceae bacterium
ATATTTCCGATTTATGTGCTGAGTATGTACCTGGGTAATATATTTCATTAACTCAGGAATGGTAATATCTCGGTTATCGATGTAAGCAACAATACCGTTAATTACTTCCGAGAGGTTGTGTGGGGCTATGTTGGTTGCCATTCCAACAGCAATACCGGAGGCGCCGTTAATCAGCAGGTTTGGAATTTGTGTTGGTAATACGGTAGGCTCCTGCAAACTATCATCAAAGTTATTTTGAAAATCTACAGTCTCTTTATCCAGGTCAACCAGCATCTCTTCGGCAATTTTTTGCAATCGAACCTCGGTGTAACGCATGGCCGCCGGACTGTCGCCGTCAACGGATCCAAAGTTTCCCTGTCCTTCAACCAAAGGATATCTTAACGACCATTCCTGTGCCATTCGCACCATGGTGTCGTAAACCGATGAATCACCGTGAGGATGATACTTACCAAGCACTTCCCCTACAATTCTGGCCGATTTTTTATAGGGTTTGTTTGAGTACACTCCCAACTCGTGCATTCCAAACAGTACTCTGCGGTGTACGGGTTTAAATCCATCACGAACATCAGGCAGTGCACGTGAAACAATTACCGACATCGAATAATCGATGTAGGCCGATTTCATTTGGTTCTCAATCTTTACTTTTACGATTCTATCCCTTTCTGATACGCTATCCATTCCTTAACTCCTTATTTGTTAGTCTTGTATATTTTTTAGAAACGAGCCACGAAAATACGAAAACTTTCTGATATTAAAACATGTTTATTCGTAATATAATATTAACAGTTTGATGTGTACAAAATCGTTAGCAATATGACACACTTTTTGGCAATGGTATTATCTTTGATAAAGAAAAGTATCAGGAAAATGCTGAATTAAGGTACCACGCGTTGGCCTTATGTTTATTTTTGCAAAAAATTAGAAAGGATATTTTATGGAGGCAAAATTCTCGCAACGAGTTAAAGATGTATTAACGTACAGTCGTGAAGAGGCGGTTAGGTTAGGAAATAACTATATTGGTCTGGAACACTTACTATTAGGAATTATTCGCGAAGGGGAAGGTGTAGCTGCCAAACTATTGCAGTATTTTGGTGTTGAATTGAAGAAGTTTAAGAAAGAACTGGAAGAGGCTATTAAAACGCCAAGCAATATAACGCAGGATGCTGAAAATATTCCGCTTGTAAAACAGGCTGAAAAGGCCTTGAAGATTACCTATCTGGAAGCGAAAGTTTTTAACAGTGAATTGATAGGAACCGAACATTTACTTTTGGCAATTTTAAAAGACCAAAACAACCTTGTAACTTCAAAGTTAAAAAACAAAGGAGTTAGTTACGAGATGGTGAAAAATGAAGTTACTGAAATGGCAAAAGATAGTTTAGATTTAAGAAAACAGATTACAGACAAAGAAAAAACAGATTTTAAAGCTGAATTACCCGGTGATTTGGAAGACTCTTCAGCCGGTTCGGGCAAACCAAAAAATCCTAAAAAAGCAGCATCCAAGTCGAAAACACCTGTACTGGACAATTTTGGCCGCGATTTAAAAAAAGCAGCCGAAGAGGACAGACTGGATCCCATTGTCGGCAGGCAAAAAGAATTGGAAAGAATTGCCCAGATATTAAGCCGGAGAAAAAAAAACAACCCTATATTAATAGGTGAACCCGGTGTTGGTAAATCGGCAATTGCCGAAGGACTGGCATTGAGAATTAATCAAAGAAAAGTTTCCAGGGCACTGTTTGATAAGCGTATTATTACTCTTGACCTGGCTTCTTTGGTAGCGGGAACAAAATACCGCGGTCAGTTTGAGGAGCGCATGAAAGCTGTGCTGAACGAGTTAACAAAAAACCCTGATATCATTCTTTTTATTGACGAACTTCACACCATAGTGGGAGCCGGAAATGCATCAGGATCGTTGGATGCATCAAACATGTTTAAACCGGCACTGGCACGGGGTGAGTTGCAGGTTATTGGTGCCACCACACTGGATGAATATCGCCAGTACATTGAAAAAGATGGGGCACTTGAAAGGAGATTTCAGAAAATTCTGGTTGATCCAACCACGCCTGAAGAAACCATCGATATTTTAAATAACATCAAGCAGCGATACGAAGACCATCATTTGGTTAAATATACTGAGGATGCCATTAAGGCATGTGTATCGCTGACCGACCGTTATATCAGCGACAGGTATATGCCTGACAAGGCTATTGATGCTCTGGATGAAGCTGGCGCCAGAGTTCACATTTCAAACATTCATGTTCCCTCTGTTATTATCAACCTCGAAAATTCTATCGAGGAAATCAAACTCAGAAAAACCGATGCCATAAAGGCACAGAAATTTGAAGAGGCGGCTCAGTTCAGAGATATTGAACGTCGTTATACAGAAGAGCTGGAAGTGGCTAAAAAACGCTGGGAAGAAGATGCTAAAATAAACCGCGAAATCGTTTCGGAAGAAAATGTTGCTGAAGTGGTTGCCATGATGACGGGTATTCCTCTAACCAATATAGCCCAAAGCGAGAGCGAAAGGCTTATCAGTATGGAACACGAATTGCAAAAAGAGGTAATCGGACAAAACGAACCCATTGCCAAAATTGTAAAAGCCATCCGTCGTAACCGTGCCGGACTTAAAGATCCCGGTAAACCGATAGGCTCTTTTATTTTCCTGGGACCTACCGGCGTTGGAAAAACCTATTTGGCAAAACGACTGGCCAACTACATGTTTGACTCCGAAGATGCGCTTATCCGTATCGATATGAGTGAGTATATGGAAAAATTTGCTGTTTCTCGACTGGTTGGAGCGCCTCCGGGGTATGTGGGTTATGAAGAAGGTGGTCAGCTTACCGAAAAAGTGCGCCGACGCCCCTACTCTATCATTCTACTCGATGAGATTGAGAAAGCACATCCGGATGTGTTTCACCTTTTGTTACAGGTTCTTGATGATGGGACTCTTACTGATAGTTTTGGTCGTAAGGTCGATTTTAAAAACACCATCATTATTATGACCTCCAATATTGGCTCTCGTCAGCTTAAAGATTTTGGTCAGGGTGTTGGTTTTAGTACGTCCGCGAAAAAAGCCAGTAAATCGAGCCATACTACAGGTGTTATCGAAAACGCACTGAAACGCGCCTTTGCTCCCGAGTTTCTTAACAGAATTGATGATGTGGTTATTTTCGAGTCGTTGGATAGAGGGGCTATTCACAAGATTATCGATATTGAATTATCGCACCTGTATGAACGAATGAATAAAATGGGCTACAAAATTAAACTCACAACCAAAGCAAAAGACTTTATCGCTGAGCGCGGTTGGGATGAAAATTACGGAGCCCGCCCGTTGAAACGAGCCATTCAAAAATATATCGAAGACCCGCTGGCCGAAGAGATTATTAACACTTCTTTGACGCAGGGCGATACCATTACGATTGACTTTGATAGTAAAAAAGACGATTTAAAAGTTAAGGTTACAAAACCAAGGAAAAAGGTAGCCGGAAAGTAGTCCTTTCGTAACGATCGCCGATTTTTGAAAAAGCAGATTCAAGGTGTATGTTTCTAAATACATTGAGTCTGCTTTTTTTACTGGTGAAAAGTTTTGCGCTGATTTACTTTTTCATTTCCTTACATATTTTATCTTTGGCGCTTATAATTTTTAAAGATATTTTCTATGGAAACCAAAGCAGCATTAAAAGGGGGTGAATTCCTTATTAAAAATGTAAACATCGACGATGTATTTATTCCCGAAGAATTTAACGAAGAACAACAGATGATTGCCGAAACCTGTGAAGATTTTATTGAAACCCAGGTATCACAATATTTCGATGATCTTGATAAACACAAAGAAGGCTTGATGCCGAAACTATTAAAACAAGCCGGTGAACTGGGGCTGCTGGGTGTTGCTGTTCCTGAAGCGTACGACGGTTTTGGTCAATCATTTTTAACCAATATGAAAACCAATGAAGCCATTGGTTCGGCTTACTCCTTTTCGGTAGCATTCATGGCACACACCGGAATAGGAACCCTTCCCCTACTCTATTATGGTAATAAAGAGCAACACGAAAAATACCTTCCCAAACTGGCCACGGGCGAATGGCTGGCATCTTACTGTTTAACAGAACCCGGAGCCGGTTCTGATGCCAATGCAGGTTCAACCAAAGCCGTTTTAAGCGAAGATGGAAAGCATTATATCCTCAACGGACAAAAAATGTGGATTACCAATGCCGGATTTGCCGATTTATTAACGGTTTTTGCCAAAATTGACAACGACCGGGTGCTGAGTGCATTTTTAGTGGAAGCTCACAGCGAGGGTATCACCATGAACCCCGAAGAGAATAAAATGGGGATTAAAGGCTCCTCAACCCGTCAGATATTTTTTAACGATGTAAAAGTCCCGGTTGAGAACCTGTTGGGCCGTCGTGGTGAAGGTTTCCGTATTGCTTTGAATATTCTCCATGTGGGAAGAATAAAACTGGGAGCAACGGTTATCGGCAGCATGCGCCGCGCCATCAAACAATCGGTTAATTATGCCAACGAACGCAAACAGTTTGGCTCAACCATTGCTTCTTTTGGTGCCATTAAGCAAAAACTGGCTGATCAGGTGGTTAAGGCATTTTCAACTGAGTCGGCTGTATATAGAGCCAGCAAAGATGTTCAGGATACCATCGAATCGTATATTGAACAAGGTAAAGAGTATGGTCCTGCCAATATAGAAGGTATTGCCGAGTACGAACCCGAGTGCGCTGTTTTAAAAGTGTATGGCTCAGAAGCCCTCGATTTTATTGTTGACGAAGGCGTTCAGATACATGGTGGAATGGGCTATTCGGCCGAAACCCCCATCGAACGGGGGTATCGCGATTCACGTATCAACCGTATTTTTGAAGGAACCAATGAGATCAACCGCCTTATTGTAATTGACTCCATCACCAAAAAAGGTAAAAAACATAAAATTGATTTTTACGAAAAAATTGAGGCTATTAAAAACAACCTCACGCCTGAAACAATGACCGGAGACTATTTTGCCGATAAGCATGCCCTGGTTGATAATTTCAAAAATATACTGCTTTACTTAATCCCTCAGGTTCAGGAAAAATTTGGCCGTAAGCTGATGTTTGAAGAGGAAATTATGATGAACCTTGCCGATATCATGATGAATGTATATGTTTTGGAATCAACCTTGTTAAGGGTTGAAAAACTTGATAAGAAGGGACTAAAAGCTGATATCTCAGTATATAAAGACATCTTAGACGTGTTGACTCAAACTCTGAGTAACAAGATATATGTTTCGGGTTATGAAGCCATAGGCTCTTTTGCAGAAGGTGATGAAAAAGGCAGACTTCTTAAACTTTTTAATAACTTTGCCAAAACAGAACCTGTTAATGTTAAAGATGCACGCAGAAGAATAGCCGATAAACTTATCGATGATAATTTCTACAACTTTTAGTCATAATTGTTAAACTATTAACTTTTAAACCATGAACTATATTCTTTTCGACAGTTTTCACCGTGATGCACTGCTGCCATTCGCTTATACCCGGCCGGTTCCCGATATTCGTGTTGGAATTCTTACCATTCGTGAAAAATGGGAAAGATTATTGGGGGCAAAAACCTCAACGCTGACGGAGAACTATCTGAGTGTAAAATATCCGCTTATTAAAAAGGATAACAATATATTACTCAACGGTTCCATTATACCGACTGCAGAACTGGTTAAAGAAGTTAAAGCGTTAAAGCAGGGAGAAACACTTTCAAAAGGCGATCAGGTTATTGCCATGTATTTTGACCCGGAAGACATCGACCTGGCCGGCGACACCGATTCACCTGAAAACATTGCCACCCGAAATGAGTTTTTGCAAATTAAAAACACATGGGACATTTTCTATCATAACGGGAGAACCATTGTTTCTGATTTCGAATTAATAACAAAAGGGAGAAAGTCGCAGCCTTTAAGTAAAAGTAATTTTGTAACAGGCGACCCAAACCTCATTTTTATTGAAGAGGGTGCTGTTGTTGAGTTTGCGTTTCTGAATACAAAACAAGGGCCAATCTATATCGGGAAAGAGGCCGAAATGATGGAAGGGGCAAAAATCAGAGGACCATTTGCCCTGTGTGAACACGCCACCATTAAGATGGATGCAAAAATCTACGGCGGAACCACTGTAGGGCCTCATAGTAAGGCAGGAGGTGAGCTTAATAACGTGGTAATATTTGGGTACAGCAACAAGGGACATGATGGTTTTATGGGACACTCGGTTTTGGGCGAATGGTGTAACATTGGCGCTGATACCAACACTTCTAACCTTAAAAACACCTACGATTCGGTCAGGCTTTGGTCGTACACCGAAGAATCATTTGTTAATACCGGCTTGCAGTTTTGCGGGCTGATGTTGGGCGACCACACCAAGTGTGGAATTAATACCATGTTTAACACGGGAACTGTTGTAGGAGTATCCTCTAATATTTTCGGATCGGGATATCAGCGCAACTTTATTCCCTCTTTTAGCTGGGGAGGAACACAAGGATTTCAGACCTTTAAGCTGGATAGAGCTTTTAAGGTGGCAGAGGCAATGATGGCGCGCAGAGGCTTGGTGTTCGATCAGGTCGAAAAAGATATCCTTACCCATATTTTTAAGGAAACAAGCAGCAAACGGCATCGATAATTATTTTTCCTTTGGCATACATATTGATTTGTATGCCGGTTGATTGAAATTATCAACAAGTTTTATAGCATGGCTGTTTAAAAAGAAAGCTTTACTGTTATTTTGTATTTCTTTCGGGTTAACGGATGGAAACTTCGGAAATAGGCATCATTGATAATGAGGTGTTTCTGTTCTGTTCAACGTGAAAAGGAAAAATGCTAAGCTTTTTGACAGTCACGTTATTAATCTTTATTAGTATTATTTAAACTGACAAATTGACGTAATTATATGAGCAACATACTTTTTTCAGACTTATTGGATGGCGATACCGAATTTTTTCCTCTTTTATCTGCCGAAGACGAAGAGATAATGAACGAAGAGGGAATTCCCGATGAACTTCCTATTTTGCCATTGCGAAACACGGTTCTTTTTCCCGGTGTTGTAATTCCCATTACCGTGGGTCGTGACAAATCCATTAAGCTGATTCGTGATGCTTATGCCGGAGATAAAACCATTGGAGTAGTTGCTCAGAAAGACCCGGAAATTGAAGAGCCTGCCGAGGATGATTTGCATAAAGTGGGAACTGTAGCACGAATTATTAAAATTCTGCAAATGCCGGATGGTAACACTACCGCCATTATTCAGGGTAAAAAAAGATTTCAAATTGATTCCGTAACCCAATTTGACCCCTATATTAAAGCGGCGGTAAGTAATTACGAACCCGGCAACAAAAATCCTAAAACAAAAGGTTTTGAAGCACTTATCGACTCTGTAAAAGATATTGCCATTCAAATTGTTGATAAATCGCCCAATATTCCCTCCGAGAGTGCTTTTGCGTTGAGAAATATCGAAAGCCCCGTTTTTCTTGTAAACTTTGTTTCGTCCAATCTGGCAGTAGATAATAGTCAAAAACAGGAACTGCTGGAGATGACCAATGTTGATGTTCGTGCTCAAAAGGTTCTCGAACACCTTACTAAAGAGTTGCAAATGCTGGAACTCAAAAACCAGATTCAAAAGAAGGTAAAGGTTGATATGGACAAGCAACAGCGCGACTACCTCCTCAATCAGCAGCTGAAAACCATCCAGGAAGAACTTGGAGGCGGCCCCCACGATACGGAGGTAGCCGAATTGAAAGAGAAAGCCGATAAAAAACAGTGGTCCGAAGAGGTGGCCGAACTTTTTAATAATGAAATGGCGCGGTTGATGCGAATGAATCCGGCAGCGGCGGAATACTCCATACAACTTAACTACCTTGATTTATTGGTTGAGCTTCCATGGAATGAGTTTACCTCCGATAACCTTGATTTAAAGCACGCCAAAAAGGTGTTGGAAGAGGATCATTACGGGCTGGATGATATTAAAGAGCGTATTCTTGAATTTTTGGCTGTATTAAAGCTGAAAAAGGATATGAAAGCTCCTATCCTTTGCTTTGTAGGCCCTCCCGGAGTTGGAAAAACCTCCCTGGGTAAGTCAATAGCAAAAGCGCTGGGACGGAAATATGTA
>CAZKGB010000107.1:0-8118 GCA_964551935.1 uncultured Lentimicrobiaceae bacterium
CAGCATGTTATGAGAGAAATTTAGTTAATATCCGGTTTTACCGGACAACAATGATAATTTTAGTTGAACTCCCTTTTTTGCTAAAAGGTAAAATCTTGATGGTTTCGTAACGTAATAATATTTTTATACTCATAATAATAAAACCTATTCAGTCATGAAAAGATATTTGTTTTTCCGGCTTCTTTTATTTTTGTTTTTGGTTGTTTCAGAAAAAGCAAGTGCGCAATACATGTATGATTCAGTCTCATTTGAAATACCCACCTCTAAAATTATTATTGATTCAGCAGGAAATAGTATATGGCAAATCGGGACTCCCGGTAAAAGCTTTTTTGATTCTGCTCATTCCGGAACGAAAGCAATTTTAACCGATACACTAAGCAGTTATCCTTCCAATGATACATCCGTTTTTATTTATGTTATTAGAAATCCATATACTCAAACTTGCTTCACGAGCATGGAATTTTGGCATAAATACGACATGGATACATTAACGGATATCGGAATAATCGAAGCCTCGTATGATGGTGGTAACTCGTGGGTTGTGGTTAATGATACGAATGAAGTCTCACCCTGGGGGTCGTATTTCTGGTGGGATAGCGATTATCATGCAGTAAATGGTAACTACACCAGCCACCCGCTAACAACCTCAGGAAAATCCGATGGATGGATTTTATCGCGGTTTAATTGGCAATGGTGGATGCCTGTTCGAGCAGATACTATTATTTTCCCCCCCGATAGCCTGATGATAAAGTTTACATTTATTTCTGATTCAATCGAAACAGGCAGAGAAGGTTGGATGATTGACGATATATTAACGGCTTCAGCTGAAATGCAACTTTGTAGCGGGATTGAAGACCAACCCGCAGAGAAAACGATTTCCGTTTACCCTAACCCGTTTTCATTGCAAACCACCCTCAAAACCAATTTTCTTTTAAATTATTCCATTATAACTATTTACGATTCTTTTGGAAATCAGGTTTATTACACGGAAGATGTAACAGGGAATACAATTACTTTCTATCGTAAGGGCTTGCCTCCCGGTCTTTATCTCCTTTCGGTTACCGAAAAAGGTAAATTAGTAGCCACTAAGAAGTTGCTAATTGTTAACTAAAAAAAGCATTTAGCTGCACAATAAAAATAATCAGCCGGTATCTATTAAGTATCCATACTGATAAAAACAGCAACAAAATATTTATGCAAAATAATAATCACCTGAAATTCTTTGTTTACCTGGTGCCCGTCTTTCTGGTTTTATTCCAAAGTTGTTTATCAACTCAATCGGGCACCGGCGACAACTCGGTCATAACTGACAATAAATATGATAGCGAGTTTTCTAACAAATCTGTTTCGGATGATATTGAAAGGGTTTCGCTGGCAGTTCATAAGTTAAATGTGGTGGCTTTTTACATGACTTACGAGTTCCCTCCCGGTGCTATGCCCGATAAATCAATGCTAAACGAAGGGAATCTTATTCTCAAGGCCTCTTCAACCAATATGAACACACAATCAGTGGCGGGAACCGCAACCGTGGTGTACAACAACAACCTTCTGCTGGGAATGTTAACCTGTAACCATATTGTCGATTTTCCCGACACGGTAGTGGCTTGGTACCGTAGCAGAGTGCAGGGGATACGAGCCATTGCGGTTAAGGTGAAGCAAAACAACTTTGTTTTGGGTTTGCCTGATGGAGATGAGGTAAAAATTGTGGCGGTTGACAAGCGCAACGATATCGCGTTTCTGAAACAACGAATTGAAATGACCGGAGCCGCTATTAAGGTGTTGGATTATCCTTTGGGAAAAGTAAGAGATCTGGACTGGGGTTCGAGGGTGTTTATTGTAGGGTATCCCTTGGGTAACCTGATGGTTACAACAGCCATTGTTAGTAAACCCCGAAGTAACAACAGTAGTAAATTTTTAACCGATGCCGTTTTTAATCAGGGTATCAGCGGATCACCGGTATTGGCCATTCGTGATGGCGTGCCTAATTTTGAGTTGGTGGGAATGGCCGCCTCAACCTCGGCAAAAAGCATCTATTTTTTAAAACCAGCCGATGAAGATCAGTTTAGTAATAATGCCGAAGTTTACCATGGTGATGTAGTTGTTTCGAGCGAAAGGGTTATTAATTATGGGGTTACCTATTCTGTTACCATTGATGAGATAAGGCGCTTTCTTCGTTCAAACAAAGAATTATTGGAATCGGAAGGTTTTAACGCCGATAGGTTTTTTAAGTAAGATGAGTGCCGGTTAATAAAAAAATAGCCTGTCAAACTTCTTAACGGAAAACAGCATTATATTTGCCTGAAAAATTAAAATGTCAGATGGTAAAAAAACCTTTAATATTAATAACTAACGATGACGGATACGAAGCCGATGGCTATCGTTTGCTGGTTAATTTAATGAAACCGATTGGCGATGTGGTTGCCATCTCTACTCTGGAAAGTACCTCCGCTATGGGACATGCGGTAACAATGAATAGGCCGTTACGCTTGAATAAAATAGAGGATGAACCGGGGTTTACCGAGTATATTTCTAACGGAACTCCGGCCGATAATATTAAAATGGGGAAACACCTTTTGCTTGACAAAATGCCCGATTTAGTGGTGTCTGGAATTAACCACGGCTCTAATGCAGCCATCAATATTATCTATTCCGGTACCATGGCGGCAGCCCTGGAAGCTGCCATGGACGGGATACCGGCTATTGGTTTTTCGTTGGCTGAATATGGCCAACATCCTGACTTTAGCCATGTTTCGGAGTTTGTGCTTAAAATTACCAAACGAGTTTTAAACGACGGACTTCCCACAGGCATCGCCCTGAATGTAAATATTCCTAAAAAAACGAATGAACCCGTTAAAGGTATTAAAATTGCCCGTCAGGCCAAAGCCACCTGGAAAGAGACCTATGAAGAGCGTACCGATCCGTTTGGCCGTAAATATTACTGGATGTCAGGAGTGTTTTTGGATGGCGACAAGCGCGTGGATACCGATGAAAAAGCCATGGCTGATAATTATGTAGCTGTTGTACCCGTGAAGTTCGACTTTACCGCTTTGGATTTATTGGATAAATTAACTTTTTAAAGATGCTGAATAAAGACAACTATTGGGCAGGCCTTATCCTCGGCGTGGCGGCAACAGTGATATTTTACGGTATTCTGTATGGTGCTAACCTGCTGGTGATTGAAATACTGGGAAGACCGATGGTGAGTAAGTTACATTATCTGATGCTGCTTTCTGTAATACCAAACCTGCTCTTATTACGCTATTACCTCGGACGAAAAAAGTTTGCTAAAACGGGATTGTCGATATTAACGCTGACTATCCTTTTTGTGTTGCTCTATTTTTTTAACTATTTCAAAAATCCCCGATAAAATTGAAATATTATATTATTGCCGGTGAAGCCTCGGGCGATTTGCACGCCTCCAACCTGATGAAAGCCATCAAGCAAAAAGATACTCGTGCCGAATTCAGGTTTTGGGGAGGCGATTTGATGCAGGCGCAGGGCGGCGAGCTGGTTAAACACTATCATGACCTTGCCTTCATGGGGTTTGTGGAGGTGTTGTTGAATTTAAAAACAATTCTGGGAAATATTTCTTTCTGTAAAAAAGATATCGAGTCGTGGAATCCGGATGTGCTGGTGCTGGTTGATTATCCCGGTTTTAACCTTCGGATAGCAAAATTTGCCCACGCTAAAGGGATTAAAGTGGCTTATTACATTTCTCCAAAAGTGTGGGCATGGAAAAAGGGGAGGGTTAAAACGATAAAAAAGGTGGTAGATAAAATGCTGGTGATTTTCCCGTTCGAGAAAGCGTTTTATGCAAACTATGATATGGAGGTTGAATTTGTGGGGAATCCTTTACTCGATGCTTTGCAGGATGAGCAGCACCAATCGAAGGCGACATTTTACCGGCAGTTTGATCTTCCGGATAAACCCCTGATAGCCCTATTGCCGGGAAGTCGTAAACAAGAGGTTTCGCGTATGCTTTCCGTTATGCTACAGGTAGTGCCCCTTTTTAAAAATTATCAGTTCGTGATTGCCGGAGTGCCTTCGTTGGGAATGGCGTTTTATACAAAATTTCTGGATGGTGATTCGGTTAAAGTGATTTTTCAACAAACCCATCAAATTGTACATCATGCTGAGGCGGCTTTGGTAACGTCGGGTACGGCAACACTGGAAACGGCTTTGATTGGCACTCCTCAGGTTGTTTGTTATAAAGCCAATGTTTTGTCTTACCAAATAGCCAAACGGGTTATCAAAGTTAAATACATTTCGCTGGTTAATCTTATAATGGATAAACCTGTTGTTAAGGAGTTGATTCAGAACGACCTCAATGTTCAAAAATTAAGTTCTGAATTAAACAAGCTTCTTAACAATAACGCGTATCGTAATAAGCAGCTGTCCGATTATAAACAGTTACGACAACTTCTTGGTAATAGTGGCGCCTCGGCAAAAGCAGCAGAAGCGATATATAAGCTAATACGAGAAAACAAAGACTGATTTCTACGGAACCCTGTAAACCAATGAATTTACGTTAACACCGGCGCCAACCGATGCGAAAACCAAATAGTCGCCCGACTTAAACTCCTGCCCTTCAAATTCTCCTTTGGCAATTATATCGTAAAGAATCGGGATGGTTGCCACCGAGTTGTTCCCCAGTTTTTGAATACTCATGGGCATCATCTTCGGGTCGAAGCCTTTATGTCCGTAAAGTTTAAAAAGACGCTGAACCATAGCTTCGTCCATTTTGGCGTTTGCCTGATGTATCAAGATGGTTTTAATATCATTCACATCAATTCCGGCGTTTTCGATGGTGGTTTTAATGGTTTGCGGAACGGTGGTAAGTGCGTAGTTGTATAACTTACGCCCCATCATCTTTAAGTAGAGGCCGTTATCATTCGAATCCGGTTTGTATGTTTTATCCATCCAAAGCATAAAAGCATTATCTTTTGCATCGGTGCGCGACAGGTGCGACAACACACCAACCGGTTCTTCCGATTCTACAGCTTCAATAATGGTGGCTCCTGCACCATCCGAATATATCAGGCTGTCGCGATCGTATGGGTCGCTTATTCTTGAAAGCGTATCAGAACCAATAACCAGTGCCTTTTTTGCTGCACCTGCTTTCATAAACAGATTAGCCTGAATAAAACTTTCCAGCCATCCGGGACAACCAAACAACATATCATACCCCACACAAAACGGGTTTTCTATGCCCAGTTTATGCTTTACTTTTGATGCAATACTTGGTACCGTGTCTATATGAGTATCTCCATATTTAACATCTCCAAAATTATGGCCAATAATAATGTAATCAAGCGTTTCGGGATCGGTATTTGAGGATTCCAAAGCATCTTTTGCTGCCATATAAGCCATGTCCGACATGACTAAATCTTTTGTTAAATACCGGCGCTCATGAATATCGGTAATCTGAACAAATTTCTCAATTATTTCCTCGCCGTGTTTGTCAATCCGCTTACCAAAGCCTTCGTACAGCTCGTGATTCAGAAAATCGCTGTTTTTTACAACTTTTTTGGGAATGTAACTACCGCTTCCGGTAATAACAGCATAGGTTTCTTTTCTTGCCATAGGGTAAAATATAAAATGTAAATTTGGCTTTTATTAAATAAGTGGACAAATCTAATTAATATTAATTTAAGCCGGAATTTTTTAACAATAATTTTGTGTGTATGATAGGGACTATAGTAAATGTTGTGGCGGTGTTGGTAGGGAGTATGGTAGGCTTGTTTTTTAATAAGAGCCTTCCTGAGCGCTTTGTGAAGATATTTTTCCAGGTGATGGGGATCTTTACATTTTTTTTAGGAGTATCGATGGCGTTAAAAAGTACTCATGTTTTGCATCTGGTCATGGCGTTAATTACGGGCTCGTTAATTGGTGAATGGTTAAACCTTCAAAAAGGTATGGAACGCTTTAGTGTTTGGATTAAAAACAAGATAAAACTAAAAAATGATAAATTTACCGATGGCCTGTTAACGGCATTTTTGCTCTATTGCGTTGGCATCAGGCCTGGGAATCGGGGTCTCTTTTTCAATAATACCCCTTTTTATTTTTTAAGGAGGAATAACTTTGTTGGCTATGTTTTTTGGTGATTTCTTTCCTGAAATTATGGTTTAAGAAGGTGTAATAGGGTGGACATTATTTATGAACTTATCTTTTGTTAATTTTTTAACTTTTTCTTTCAAAATTTCAGTAAATCACTTAACCTTTTTCCTTGATGCAATGATTTAGCCTTTGCATTAATTTTGTACCTTAGCGTCCAAAAATATTTAAACCAGAAGCTATGAATAAAGATATTAATTGGGGAGAACTCCCCTTCGGTTATTTTAAAACAGATTACAATGTTCGTTGTTATTATCGCGAGGGTAAATGGGGAGAAGTTGAAGTGAGCTCATCGGAATATGTTCCGGTACACATGGCAGCTACAGCACTTCATTACGGACAAGAGGCTTTCGAGGGATTGAAAGCGTATCGTGGTAAAGATGGTAAAGTAAGGCTGTTTAGATGGCAGGAAAATGCCAAACGAATGAGGAATTCGGCTCATGGTATATTAATGCAGGAAGTACCGGATGATGTTTTTTATCAATCAATTATTAAAGCAATTAAACTCAATGCCGATTATATCCCGCCTTACGGAACCGGTGCCACACTTTACGTACGTCCACTGTTGTTTGGAAGCGGCCCGCAAGTGGGAGTGAAGCCTGCTGATGAATATATGTTTATGGTGTTTGTAACGCCGGTGGGTCCCTATTTTAAAACCGGCTTTAAACCGGTCTCCGTTGAGCTGGTTCGCGATGTTGACCGTGCTGCTCCTTTGGGAACCGGTCATATTAAGGTAGGAGGAAACTATGCCGCCGGATTACGTGCAACTGAACGTGCTCATCTGGGGGGATACGCTTCTGTTCTGTTTCTTGATGCCATCGAAAAAAAATACATCGATGAAGCCGGCCCGGCTAACTTTTTTGGTATAAAAAATAATACATACATAACGCCACAGTCAAAAAGTATCCTTCCCTCTATTACCAATATGAGCCTGGAGCAAATTGCCAAAGATTTGGGGCTTACTGTGGAAAGACGAAAAGTCCCTTTTGATGAGTTGGGTACTTTTGAAGAAGCCGGTGCTTGCGGTACGGCAGCCATTATCACCCCCATCAAGAAAATCGTTGACAGGGAATCGGGAAAAGAGTTCTTCTATGGTGAGGAAGTGGGAGAGGTTTCTACAAAATTGTATCAAAGGTTAAGAGGAATTCAGGAAGGAACCGAGGAAGATACCCATGGGTGGACTACCGTGGTTGAAGGTATTTAGTTTGGTAAATTTTCTTAACGTTAGAGGTTTTACCGACTATAACTATCTGTTTTGATTTATGAATACTATAAAAATAAGCCAGGATTTATTAAATCCTGGCTTTTGATTATGTATATGTTTATAACATAATGTATAAGGGAGAAATAGATAAGTAAATAAACTTATTTAGCTTTGTTTGTTGAATTTTGAATGGGATTGGTTTTGTTGGTATCTTTAACAGTCCATTTAATTTTAAAAGTTACCCGTGAGCTATTGATACTTTTATCATATTGATTGGATGCATTGGAATAAATGGCAACCGCTTTAATAAATGTCCCCGGTTTATCCGTGTCCAGTTTTAGTACTATTTTATCCGTATTACCTGGTTGTAAGGGTACCTTTGAATAGGAGGCTACAGTACATGAGCAACTTGTTCTTACCTTTGAAATAATAAGTGGTTCTTTTCCAATATTCTTATAGAACACCTCAAATGTAAGAGGTGTATTGATTCTTACTGTATCCGCGATAAACGATTTTGTAATCAAAGCAATAATCGGGCTCTTTTCCGACTTCTCGATTTTTTGTTTTTGAAAAATAATTGAATGTTCCAATGATTGTGAGTTCATCTGAGAACTGACAAACAAAAAGCTTAAGTATAAAAATATAGTAATTAAATTCATAATGTGAATATTTTAGAGAGTTTCTTTAAAAGAATTCTGCTGCAAAGTTATGTTTTTTTTAAAACCGTAAAAAGTACCTGGATAAAAGGATTTAATTGATATTTGTTGTGTCCATTTTCGTAGCTCTTTCAGGATATTGGC
>CAZKGB010000108.1:0-8103 GCA_964551935.1 uncultured Lentimicrobiaceae bacterium
ACCCATTCCTGTCGCCGATTTTCTGGAAAGCTATCGGGAGAACCCTGCTGTTGGCCTTAACCTGCTAAAGAATCAACTTGCTGGAAAAATGAAAAAGCTCATCATCGATATTGAAACGGTTGAATATTACGACCTGATTAATGAGCTAAGGGTTATTTTCAGAAAAGAGATGTGCCTGAAAACCAATCGCAATCCCAACGATGAAGCCGATGGCTTTTATGCCGACCGCCGGTTTATCGAACTGTACCACCAAGCCATTGCATCGTCGCCGGAAAAAGTAGCTGAAATAAACAACGATTTTCAAAAGCTCAACAAAATACTCAAGGCAAACAAGTTATCCGTTGGCAACCTTACTACAAAACCATCTCTGTTTCGTGTGTTTGCCGAAACCTTACTGTTAGTAATAACGTTCCCCGTTTTCGTTTACGGCTGGATTAACCACCTGCTGCCGTTTCAGTTACCACTCTATCTTACCCGGCGAGTAAAAGACGAAATATTTCAGACCTCGTTTTTGTTTGTGCTGACCATGGTGTTTTTCCCCATCTTTTACCTGCTTCAAACTGTTGTAGTGTGGATGCTTTTTGCAAACGGGTTGATAGCAGTAGTTTATCTTGTTACGCTGCCTCTTTTTGCCATTATTTCGTGGAAATGGAAAAATCTGTTTCTGCAAACCATTGTCAATTTTAGAAAAATTAAGCTTTTTAATTCCGCAATGGCTACCCAAATCAACCGTTTTTACAGTAATATCATTCAGAAAACCAATAATTTAATAGATTTGTATTTAGCCTCTTAAAAAAACTGTTTCTGAATAAAAATAGTATATTTGCAGCCCGATTTTCAAATAGCAAACCGTTGCGGGTGTGGCGAAATTGGTAGACGCGCTAGACTTAGGATCTAGTGCCGCAAGGCGTGGGGGTTCGAGTCCCTTCACCCGCACTTTTTTTAAACATTAATTCATGAATATTACGCAGGAACCCAATGGCAATCTTCAGGCCATTATTCAAATTAATCTTAAGCAAGAAGATTATATTGATAAAGTTAACAACACGTTAAAAGATTATCGCAAAAAAGCAAATATGCCCGGCTTTCGTCCCGGAATGGTACCCATGGGCATGATTAAAAAAATGTACGGTCAGCAGGTTACTGCCGATGAGGTTAACAAAACCGTATCCGAAGCATTAAACAACTATATTGACGAAAACAAAATCAACATGTTGGGATACCCTTTGCCAAACATGGAAAAAACCAAACAGTTGGATTTTACCACCGATAAAGAGCTTGAGTTCTTTTTCGATATTGGCATTGCTCCGGAATTTGATATCGATCTGAAAAAAGAGAATTTCGAGGTTCCCTATTACAAAATTGAGGTTACCGAAAAAGAGATTGAGAACGCACTGAACGACATTAAAGTTCGTTTTGGTGAAGAAGAGCATCCTGAAAAAGCTGAAGAGGGTGATGGCGTACAGGGAAAATTTGTTCAGGTTGACAAAGAGGGTAACATTGTTGAAGGCGGCGTTGAGCACGACGGTTACTTCAGAATTGAGGATTTAAAGTTAAAAACCATTCAGAAAAAATTCTATGGCAAATCAGCCGGAGCCGTGGTAACTTTTAACCCCATGAACGCTTTTAAAGACGAAGCCAAAGTAAAAGCCCTTTTAGGTGAAGAGGTTTCGGAAGAGGCTTTGAAATCGGATTATCAGTTTACCGTTTCCGATGTTATTCGTCATATAGAGGCTGAGCTGAACGAAGAAACCTTTAAAAAGGTGTATCCTTCCGATGACCTGAAAACCATCGAAGACTTTAAAGCCCGAATTAAAAAAGATTTAGAAGAGCATTACGCTAAAGACAGCGATCGCCAGTTTACCGCTGATGCCATTATCAAACTTATCGAAGAGAGCAACATTGAACTGCCTGATGAGTTTTTAAAACGCTGGTTGCTCGACAGCAACCAGGGTAAAATTACCAAAGAGCAGCTGGAAGGTCAATACGACAGTTACGCCAGATCGTTTAAATGGCAGTTGGTTGAAGATAAACTAAGAGCACAGTTTGGCGACAAACTTACCGTTGACAACGAAGAGGTTCGCGATAAGGTAAGAGCCTATTTTCAGGTTCAGGGAAAAGACAACTCCAATCCTCAAATTGAGCAAATTGTTGATCAGATACTGAGCAATAAAGAGGAGGGACAGAAAATCTACAGCGAACTGATGGATGAAAAGCTTGGCGTTGTCTTTAAAGAAAACCTGAAAAGGAAAGAAGAAGTGGTTTCTCCTGAAAAATTCATGGAGATCATGCAAAAGATTAATGCTTAGTCAGGTTCCATAAAAAATACTATCATGAACAGCAGCAGTAAAGAATTCAGAAAATTTGCCACCGGCCACATGGGGATTAGCAGTCTTACTTTAGACCGCTACAACTCGGCCTACAACAATTACATCTCTCCAACCATTATTGAAGAGCGCCAGCTTAATATTGCTCAGATGGATGTATTTTCGCGATTAATGATGGACCGGATTATCTTTTTGGGTGTTCCCATCGACGATTATGTAGCCAACATTATCCAGGCACAACTTCTCTTTTTGGAATCCAACGACCCGAAACGTGATATTCAAATTTATTTGAACACACCGGGAGGGTCGGTTTACGCAGGCCTTGGTATTTACGATACCATGCAGTACATCCAACCCGATGTAGCCACCATCTGTACCGGAATGGCTGCCTCCATGGGTGCTATTATTTTATGTGCCGGCGAAAAAGGAAAACGTACCGCCCTAACCCACTCCAGAGTGTTGATTCATCAGCCCATGGGTGGAGCGCAGGGACAAGCTTCGGATATTGAGATTACCGCTCGTGAAATTTCAAAATTGAAAAAAGAGCTTTACGACATCATCTCCAAGCATACCGGACAAACCTTTAAAAAAGTTTGGAAAGATTCCGATCGGGACTACTGGATGACAGCCAAAGAGGCTAAAGAATACGGAATGATTGATGAAATTCTTGTCAGAAAAAAGACAAAATAAAAACGTATAACCGAAATTGCCATCTGCAAACCCCGTGAATAACCTCCAAATTATTCACGAATAAAAAGGGTTTTTGGGTGGCAATTTTTTTACTTTTACAAGCAAATACCGACACAGCAACATGGCAAAAAAAGATAATAAAGAACAGCACTGCTCCTTTTGCGGCCGACCCCAATCGCAGGTAGGCCTGCTAATTTCAGGTCTCGAAGGACAAATCTGCAACGAGTGCGTTGACCAGGCCTATCAAATAGTAAAAGAAGAATATAAGTCGAAGAGCAAGAACTTTACAATGCCGGAGTTGGACACCATGAAAACGCCCGCCGAAATAAAAGCCTTTCTCGATCAGTACGTTATTGGGCAGGAGCAGGCAAAAAAAATTCTTTCGGTTGCCGTTTACAACCACTATAAACGCATTGGTCACGACACCATGGTCAAAGAGGTAGAGATTGACAAATCGAACATCATCCTGGTTGGAGAAACAGGTACAGGAAAAACCCTGTTGGCCAAAACCATCGCCCGCATGTTGCATGTACCGTTTGCTATTGCCGATGCTACCGTGTTAACCGAAGCCGGCTATGTTGGCGAAGATGTAGAAAGTATATTAAGCAGACTGTTGCAAGCAGCTGATTTTAACGTGGAGGCAGCGGAGCGCGGCATTACCTTTATTGATGGAATTGATAAGATTGCTCGTAAAAGCGATAACCCTTCCATCACACGCGACGTTTCGGGCGAGGGTGTTCAACAAGCCATGCTCAAGTTGCTGGAAGGAACCATCGTGAATGTTCCTCCGCAGGGAGGCCGCAAACACCCCGAGCAGAAGATGATTCAGGTTAACACAAAAAACATTCTTTTCGTTGCCGGAGGTGCTTTTCAGGGTATCGAACGCATTATTGCCGCCCGCCTGCGCACATCGGTGGTTGGTTACTCCTTTGCCGGACATAAAGATGATGAGGTCGATAAAGAGAACCTCCTGCAATACATCTCGCCTGCCGATTTAAAAAAGTTTGGACTTATCCCTGAAATCGTTGGACGGTTACCCATTTTAACTTATCTGGATCCTTTGGATAAAGCAGCATTGAGAAAAATACTGCTGGAACCCAAAAATGCTTTGATTAAACAGTTTGAATCGCTATTTGAAATGGATGGCATCAAGCTTACTTTCGAGCGATCGGTTTACGACTTTATTGTTGAGAAATCCATCGAGCTTAAGTTAGGAGCGCGGGGATTGCGATCGATATTGGAAGCCATTCTGATGGATGCCATGTTTGAGCTGCCCTCCGACAAAAAAAACAAAAAGTCTTTCAGGGTTACACGCCGCTACGCCGAAGAAAAATTTGTCAAAGCCAATATTTCCAAACTTAAGGTTGCCAGCTAACGGAATCTGCCTAAATAAATTTATCGATTGTCTATAGGTAAACAAGCAGCCTTTTTATACATTTGTGCCAAAAATAGAATTAAACCCAAAAACAGTAAAACTATTTAATTATGAGTAAAGTAACTGATATTAGCTCTGTTTTAAAAGAGTTAGGAATTGAAGAAATTAATAAAGGGGTATCAACCGGTACGGAATGGTTTGATACCGAAGGTGCCATCACCTCATCATCATCACCCATTGATGGTAAAGAGATTGCCAAAGTAAAAAATGCCACCCTCGACGATTACGAAAAAGTAATTAAAAAAGCACAGGAAGCTTTTAAAATCTGGCGCAAAGTGCCTGCACCTGTACGAGGTGAAGTTGTACGTCAGATAGGCCTTGCACTGCGCGAGAAAAAAGAGGCCCTCGGTGCCTTGGTTACCCTCGAGATGGGTAAAATTTATCAGGAAGGTCTTGGTGAAGTACAGGAGATGATTGATATCTGCGACTTTGCCACGGGCCAGTCACGTTTAATTAATGGTACTAACCTGCAATCGGAGCGCGTTAATCACCGCCTGTCAGAGCAGTATCATCCCTTGGGAATTGTCGGTATCGTAACCTCTTACAACTTCCCGGTTGCCGTTTGGGCATGGAACACAGCCCTTGCTGCCATTGCCGGCGACGTGGTAATTTGGAAACCCTCCTCAAAAACGCCATTAACGGCCATTGCTACCCAACGCATCATCAACGATGTTTTAAAAGCAAACGACATCCCTGAAGGCGTATTCAACCTGGTTGTTGCCAAATCATCGGTAATGGGTGATAATTTCCTTGCCGATAAACGCATTCCACTGATGTCGGTTACCGGCTCAACCGCTGTTGGTAAACGTGTTGGCGGAATTGTTGGCAAACGCCTTGGTAAAACCATCCTTGAGCTTGGTGGCAACAATGCCGTTATTATCGCACCCAGTGCCGATATTCAGATGGCTGTTATGTCGACGGTTTTTGGAACCGTAGGCACTGCCGGACAACGCTGTACTACCACCCGCCGGGTAATTATTCACGAAGATATTTACGATGAAGTACGCGATAAATTTATCGGTGCTTACAAAAACGTGGTTGCCAAAATTGGTAATCCTTTGGATGAAGATTATTTGGTAGGCCCTTTGATTGACAAATATTCTGTTGAGTTATTCCGGAATGCTGTTACAAAGGTTCAGGAAGAGGGAGGTAAGATTCTCTTTGGCGGCGAAGTGTTGGAAGGCGAAGGTTACGAATCGGGTAACTACGTAGTACCTTGTATTGCAGAAGCAGAAAACCATTTTAAAATTGTTCAGGAAGAGACTTTTGCTCCCATTGTTTACTTTATCAAATACAAAGGCGACATCATGAATGCCATCGAAATTCAGAATGATGTTCCACAAGGACTTTCTTCGGCATGCTTTACCCTGGATATGCGTGAAGCGGAGACTTTCCTCTCCTATGCCGGTTCGGACTGTGGTATTGCCAACGTAAACCTGGGAACTTCAGGTGCCGAAATCGGTGGAGCCTTTGGTGGCGAAAAAGACACCGGTGGCGGCCGCGAATCCGGTTCCGATGCATGGAAAATATACATGCGCCGTCAAACCAATACTATCAACTTCAGCACCGACCTGCCCCTGGCACAGGGAATCAAGTTTGATGTTTAGTTATTGAAACACAATAATAATAAAAGCCTCGTGTAGATTTTAGCTGCTCGGGGCTTTTTTTGGTTTAAGGAAGACCGGAAACGCACCTGATCTCAACAAAAAAACCCGCCATTCAGCGGGTTTTCAATGTCTTGTTGGGTTGTTTTTACATTTTTAATTTACGGTCGATATCATCAACATACACTCTAAATTGTTTATCAGTTTCCATTAGGTTGTTAATGGTTTTAACGGCATGCAACACGGTAGCATGATCTTTATTTCCGCAATGGATACCGATGGTTGCCAGCGAATTTTTTGTGTGTTTTTTCGAAAAGAACATGGCCAGCTGACGAGCCTGAACAATTTCTCTTTTTCGTGTTTTTGAATTGATTGCCTCCACCGGCAGATTAAAATAATCGCAAACTACTTTTTGAATGTAATCGATCGAAATTTCGCGCACCGTACTTTTTACAAATTTATCAATCATCTGGCGGGCTAAATCAAGCGTTACCTTCTTTTTATTTAACGACGATTGTGCCATAATGGAAATCAGAGCGCCTTCCATTTCACGAATGTTGGTCGTGATGCTATAGGCAAGATATTCAATCACCTCGTAGGGCATTTCGATACCATCGGCATAAAGTTTCTTTTGCAAGATCGCCATACGGGTTTCCAAATCAGGTACCTGGAGGTCGGCAGCCAATCCCCATTTAAACCTGGAAAGCAACCGCGGCTCCATGCCCTTTAGTTCCACGGGTGGTTTATCGGAAGTGATGATAATTTGTTTGTTGTTTTGATGCAAATGATTAAAAACATGAAAAAATACATCCTGCGTTTTTTCTTTACCGGCCAAAAACTGAATATCATCTAAAATCAAAACATCAATCATTTGATAAAAATGAACAAAATCGTTTTGATTGTTGTTTCGTACCGAGTCGATAAACTGATTGATAAACTGCTCGGTTTGAACATACAAAACCACCTTATCAGGAAAATTATTTTTCACCTGTAACCCAATAGCATGGGCAAGATGTGTTTTTCCAAGCCCGGTTTGACTGTAAACAAACAGCGGGTTGAAGGCGGTTTTTCCGGGATTCTCGGAAACTGCCCATCCGGCTGAACGCGCCAGCCTGTTACAATCGCCTTCTACAAAATTATCGAAAGAGTAGGTATCAACAAGTTGTGATTCCACTTTTATCTTTTTTAATCCCGGAATAATAAACGGATTTGGAATTTCCTTAGATTGTCCAAGATTAACGGGCATATTAACCGGTTTATTTTGAACCGCTTTTTTGTCGGATGTTGGATACTTCACCGAATGGCCTGCTCTTCCATAATTAGAATTTTCAACAATAATGCTATACTCAAGTCTTCCGGTGGTACCCAACTCCTTTTTAATGGTTTTCTTAAGCAGGTTAATATAATGCTCTTCAAGCCACTCGTAGAAAAAGTGGCTGGGAACCTGAATAGTCAAAATATTGTTTTCCAACTTAAGAGGAACAATGGGTACAAACCATGTTTGAAAACTCTGAAGGGGAATATTATCCTTTATAACTGCCAAAATATTACCCCAAACTTCTACATGCTTCTTTTTCATCTACCGTAAATCTTTTTTCAATACGAAAATTTTAATTCTACATCAATTTATCAATAAAGCTATTTTAGTCTCAAAATTTGAATTAACAAAAGTGAACAAAAAAAAGTTTAAAAAAAAGACATTGCAACATTTGTTTTTCATTTTTTTATTCGTAAAATAGAGCCCATCGATCAATAAACAGGTAATAGGCTGCATTACAATTTATTTACATTTACCCCCTGAATTTTGTTCAATCGGTTTGTCGATTTGTTTATCGTTGATAATCGCATGGCCAATTTAATGCTACACTGATTATCGAAATGTTGTTCCACAATGGTTAAATCGTCTTCTTTTATTATTCTCATCACACTATTCATTAAAGGGTATTCAAAATCAACCTGATACATGTCACGAATCTCCTTTGTAACAATATTTGCGTTTTCAAGTGCTTCTCGTGTTGAAACTTTATAGGCGTTAATAAGCCCGCTT
>CAZKGB010000109.1:0-8093 GCA_964551935.1 uncultured Lentimicrobiaceae bacterium
CTTGCCATTGTAGTTGACGAATATGGAGGTACATCAGGCATTATTACCCTGGAAGATATTATCGAGGAGATTGTTGGCGAAATTCACGATGAGTACGATAAAGAACGGGCTCCCTTTAGTTATGAAAAGCTTTCGGAGGATACTTATCTTTTTGAAGCAAAAACACCCTTAAACGATCTCTGTAAAATTTTAGAAATCGATGATGAAACTTTTGATGAAGTAAAAGGAGAATCGGACTCGTTGGGAGGATTAATTTTGGAGATGCAGGGAAAAATTCCGCTAAAAGGAAGTAAAGTCTCTTTCGGCCGTTTCGATTTTGAGGTTACCGATTCCGATGAGCGGAAAATAAACGAAGTAAAAGTTGTAATTACAAACAGGAAATGAAAACGATAATAAACACGATGGTTATTGTGTTAGTGATGGTTTTGGCAACAGCGTGTCATGAGGATTATTCACCCAGGCCCAGGGGCTATTTTAGAATCGATTTACCTGAAAAAACCTATAAAATACTCGACACAACCCTCCCTTATAAATTTGAGTATCCGGCTTATGCTACCATTACCAGCGACCCATATGCTCCCAACGAGAAAGACTGGATTAATGTAAATTTCCCCTCTTTCAAGGCGGTACTGCATTTGAGTTATGAGCCGGTAAACAACAACCTCGATAAATATTTAAATGATGCACATACGTTGGTTTCAAAACATATTCCTAAGGCTGAAGCCATTTACGACAGCCTGATTTATCATCCCGAAAAAAACATCTACGGCCTCGCTTTTCGTATCGAAGGACTGGGAGCGGCTTCTCCCTATCAGTTTTATGTAACCGACAGCCTAAAACACTACCTTCGAGGTGCACTCTATTTTAACATTCGCCCCAACAACGATTCGCTGGCTCCGGTAATCAGTTTTCTTGAACAAGACATCGACCAAATGGTTAACACGATGGAGTGGAAGACAACACATTATTAACCGCAAAGACGCTAAGGTATTTTCTTTCTTCACGTCTTGGTGCCTTCGCGATTCAAAAAACTCTCTCTGTTTCCCCGTGGGGAAGGGTAGTTATCTTACCAAAACAACGTACTCCCACGGTGCCAGATGCCAGCGGTGCTGCTTACCATTAAAGTGAAATGGCTTTCCTGTTTTATAATCAGTGTAGACGCCTTTTATATCGTGGTTATCCAATTTGAATGATTGAGACTTTTTGCTCAGGTTCATGATTACAACAACGCTGTTATCGTCTTTTTGACGAGTAAAGGCAAAAACATGGTCGTTAACGCCTTTCGATAGCGGTACCAGATCGCCGCCGGCGGTGCCATTCCATAAAGCATGATTATGGTGTTTCAGGTTGATAAGCTTTGAGTAAAAGGCTGTTTTATCCGGGTTGCTCCAGTCGATGGTGTCCTTATCGAAAAAACGCAATCTTTTGTCAAGGCCGGCTTCCTGTCCGCTGTAAATCAACGGAAATCCGGGGGCCACAAAGGTAAACACGGCAAAAGCTTCACCGGCTTTGTCACCCATACGTTCTTTCACGGTTCCATTCCATGAGTTTTCGTCGTGATTGGTGGTAAAGGTCATGCGGTACATATCGGGAGTAAATACCGAGTTGTTCCAATCGTAATAACCCCAAATATCGTTGGCGCTTTTTTTATCCTGCGCGATATCATTCATCAAATGATGCAGTTTCCAGGAGTAATTCATATCGAAAGCGGCACGCAGCAGGTCAGCGTTGTCTTCATCTTCGGCCAACATAAAAACCGGTTTTATCTCATCCAGCTCCCGGCGGGCATTATCCCAAAAATCGGTGGGAACCATACCGGCAACATCACAACGATAGCCATCAACATCAAAATCTCTGACCCAGTATTTCAGAGCTTCTGTCATGGCTTCACGCATCTCGCTATTGTTGTAATCAAACGAAATTACATCCGTCCAGTCGAAAGGAGAAACCAGATTTCCTTTATCATCTTTTTCATAATATTCGGGGTGTTGTTCCGCCCACACATTGTCCCAGGCCGAGTGGTTGGCCACCCAGTCGAGGATCACTTTCATACCCAGCTGATGGGCTTCTTCAACTACCTTACGGAAATCGTCTTTGGTACCAAATTCAGGATTTATTCCGTGGTAATCCTTCACGGCGTAATAACTTCCCAACGAACCTTTACGGTTTTTTTCTCCCACCGGGAAAATGGGCATCAGCCATAAAATGTCCACCCCCATTTTTTTTAATCGCGGTAAATGCTCGCGAAACGCTTCCAAAGTTCCCTCGGGAGTGTATTGCCTTACGTTTACCTCGTAAATATTGGCGTTTCGTGTCCAATTTAAGTGTTTCATATTTTGTTGTTTATTTTTTTTCTGATGCTTTATGGTGGCTTGCCCCACCATCGTGCTGCCCGATATTAAAAGAGCCAGCAATAATACGATTGATTTTTTCATGATTTTATTTTATTTCTGTTTTGTTGTGATGACAACGTCCTCGTTTTCCCACGTAAAATTAACAACCCACTGTTTTTTGGTTTTGTCAAAATAGAATCCGTCACCCTGTTTGCCGGGCTTTGTTTTTTTCAATTTTACATTGTTTTTGTAAAATGCAGCTTTTTTCACCTCCCTCATCCCGATGATGACAAACGAAATTTTTCGGGTTTCTGGCATGCCTGTATATCTCTTCCCGATTTTTGAAAACAGAAAGACCGGATGTCCCCGTTCATCCTCTTTTTTAACAAACATCAACGATACAAAAGAGCCGTTGACCAAGGCTTCGGGGTCGGTTCCGTCGTCATCGTACATCACAAAATTGGAAGTTCCTCCGGCTTTGCCCATATAGTATCGAACCGTAAGGTTTTTGGTGGAGTAGTTGTCGGTTGATTTAACGGGATTGGTCATTGGAATAAACGAGCCCGCTTTTACAAACAGCGGCATATCGCTAATGGTAACCGGAATTTCGTATTCGTTTCCTCCGGGAAATTTACGGTTAGTATGAAAGTCGTACCACTTGGTAGATTTCGGCAGGTAAACCGTTCTGATTTTTTGCCCGGATTTTAACACGGGGGCTACCAACAATTCGCTCCCAAACAGGTATTCATTCGAGATGGTATAACATTCATCATCATCAGGGAACTCGAAAAAAAGCGGTCTCATCATCGGGTAGCCTTTCAGGGTTGCCTGTGCTGATAATGAATAGATGTAGGGCAACAGACGATACCGCAAGTTCATGTATTTTCGAACAATATCCTGTGTTTGTTTGCTAAAATAGACGGGTTCCGAAGGAAGTGTTTCACTTTGCCCGTGAGGGCGTAATATGGGGGTGAAGCAGGCAAACTGCAGCCAGCGGGTGTACAACTCATCATCGCGGGCACCCTGGGCAAAACCACCCGCGTCGGAATGGATGTAAGGAAGCCCGCTGAGGCTCATGTGCAGCAGCGTAGGTAACTGCGCCCGGTAACCGCCCCAGCTGCGCGACACATCACCGGTCCACGGAAAAATGCTGTAGCGTTGCGAACCGGCATACCCGGCACGGTTCAGGTTAAAAAGCCGTTGCTTTGGGTATTCCTTTTTGTAATGATCGAACAACATTCGATGCCAACGGTGGCCATAAATATTGTGTACCTCGTCAGCGGTTCCGTTTACATGAAACTGGTCGGACGGATGGTACTCGGGCTCTCCTAAATCGCCCCACCAGCCGGAGACACCGTTTTCGATTTGCGCCTTGTATTTACTCCAAAACCAATTCCTGGCAGCCGGCTTAAAAATATCGATGAGGCCTGCCGGACCAAAGTAAAATTCTGAATTGATATAGGTTTTGCCCGCGCTATCGGTAGTGAAAATCCCAAGGCTATCGCCAATTTTGAAATTTTCCAGCGAGTCAATCACGTAAGGTTCGGTAATTAATACGGTTTTGATTCCTTTGGCCTTAAAGTCGGCCATCATTTTAACCGGATCGGGCCAATTGGGTTTGTACCAATCGAGTCGGCCAAGATATCCTTTAATGCTATCGCCAAACCAGTAAAAGTCGAGGATTACGCCATCTACCGGGAAGTTGTTTTGCTGCATCAGAGCAACAATGCTGTCGGTTTCTTTTTGGCTTCGATAGGCCATTCTGGAAAGCAGGTTGCCCAATGCCCAACGGGGAGGCAGGGGTTGTGTACCGGTGAGCTTACCCCATTGTGTGGCGATGTCTTTAAAATCGGTTCCCGCCACAAAAAAGTATTTCATTACGCCTCCCATGGCTCCCCACTCCATTTGGTTGGCTGTGGTAGCGCCTAAATCGACATAACCCTTTTGGGGATTATCAAAAAAGAGCAGGTATTTTTTCGACGAAACCACCAACGGAACAGAATAATTCAGTTGGTCAGCCCCCAATTCATAACCAAAATGAGGCCGGTTGTATAAAGGGTAACGATGTCCTGTTAACGAGAAATCGATGGCGCGTTCGCCCAGCCCGTACAGTTTTTCATTTTCTGATATTTTAAATTGGAGTCCGTTGTTGTCGGTTCGTTCAAAATAGCCGTAATTTTCCTGTAATAGCGAATCGTTATTATAAATAAATGTGGCATAAAAGGGGTTTTTGTGAAAAACTACCGTCAGGCTGTCGGTTTTCAACAGCAACCAGTCCGGAAGCTCTTTCATGGTCAGGTTAGGATTTTGGGGTGTTAAAACTACAGCTGTTGAGGTATCTTTTTCCGGTAAGCTGCCCGGGAAATTTTTAATCTCCACAATTTTTCCCGAGTAAGGAATCGCCTGCACCAACCCGTGCGTAGTTTCGATATTTAGAACTCCGTTACTTAAGTGGTGCGAAATGTAGTTTCTGGTTTTCCAGCGATAGCTAACCGCTTTGGTTACCGGCGGGGTATAGCCGTTAACGGAAACCAAAATATCATCGTTGTTGGCGGTTTTACCCACTTTCGACCCGTTTTGATTTCGGAATACAAAACTGAGTTGTAAAACCTTTTCATCAGGGCTAAGGCTGTAAAACCGTCGGATAACCAGCTTTTTCTGCCAGATGTTTTTGCTTACAGAGATCATTTTAACCCTGCTATCATCCTGACCCCAGTTTCCAACTACCTGTTTCCAGTCGTGGCCATCCAGACTTTTGCCTGTAATAACCCCGGTGTGCATATAAACCGATCCGTTGCAATTTAACAACGCCTGATTTCCGGCCGAGGCATCATAAGTGATGGTTACGGTATCATCCAGGCTTGCAGTGGCCGGTTGGACGGTTACTATTTGTGCTACAGTCAGAAAAGGTAACAGTATAGCAGATACAAGGGTGAAAAAAAGTTTTATGGCTTTTAGCGGCATAATCGTGTCTTTTTATTTCTCCAACTCAATAATTAACGGCGATTTGGCCGGAATGGTAATCGTGTTTAAATTTTCAATGGTTTTATTATCCATCACCGAACGGCCTTTTGTGTAGCCGGACAAGTTTTCTTTAAACCGTTTGCCATCCACGGTTTTCGTTTTATCGGTATTGTTTAGTAATATCATCACGCTCGCATGGTTGTTGTATCGAAAATAGACATAAACACCATCCTGAGGAATATAATGGGTTAATTTTCCGCTGTGGATAACCTTTTTATCTTTTCGCCAGTTCATCAAAGTTTTTAGGTAGTTAAAGGCTTCATTTTGTTCTTTGGTGCGGCCTTTTGCAGTAAAAGCATTGAGTGTGTCGCCGGGCCATCCTCCCGGAAAATCTTTACGGATATCGCCGTGGCCATTGTGTTCAAGGCCGGTCATTAATATTTCGGTGCCGTAATAAATCTGAGGGATACCGCGCGTGGTCATCAAAAAAGCCATGGCCAGTTTAAACTTCCTAATATCTTCACCCATTTTAGAATAAAACCTGTCTCCATCATGGTTGTCGGCAAACAGCACCAGGTTTTCAGGATGGCTGTAAACGAAATCCTGTGAGATAACCTCGTACAATTCTGCCGTTCCGGTCGACCACCCCTCCTGTTCGTTAAAGGCTTTGCTGATGGCGTACATCAACGGGAAGTCGAAAACATTGGTCAGGTACGAGTGATACCCATCGAAGTTGCGGTCGTTTTCCATCCAGTAGGCTACCGAAACGGGATAGGAAAGCCAGGCTTCACCAACCACATTGAAATCGGGATACTCATCCAAAACGCGCTGCATCCACTTTGCCATAAAGTCTTTATAGGGGTAAGGATAGGTATCTTGCCGGATACCGTCAAGCCCCGTACTTTCAATCCACCAAATACTGTTTTGAATAAGATAGTTGGCCACCAACTCGTTATCCTGATTCAGATCGGCCATGGAGGTATCGAACCAGCCGGCAACCATTTTATGTTCATCGCTTTTTGAAGCATGAGGATCGGTAACCACCCCCCCTCGATAGTTGGAGCGGGTAAACTCAGGCCATTGGTTATACCAATCTTCCGTTGGCAGATCATCTTTCCAGAAATAGTTGGTGCCACAATGGTTAAACACCATATCTTGTATAACTTTCAGCCCTTTTTGGTGAGCTTCGTGGATTAGATTTTTATAGTCGTTGTTGCTGCCAAAACGCGGGTCAACCTTGTAAAAATCGGTCATGGCATATCCGTGATAGGAATAGGCCGGCATGTTGTTTTCAAGCAAAGGATTTATCCATATAGCGGTGGCACCAAGGTCCGAAAGATAATCAAGATGTTGTTCAATTCCTTTGATGTCGCCACCATGCCGCCCGTTTGGGTTAACACGATCAGCCTTTTCGAGCATGCCGGTAACATCATCGTTGGTGGTATCGCCGTTGGCGAACCGGTCGGGCATTAGCAGATAGATAACATCGGAAGCATCAAAACCCTCGTGATTGCCCAACGATTGATCACGCTGCTTTAGCTCATAAGACATCGTAACAACCTGTTTTTTCTCTTTCATAAAATTGATGGTAAATGTTCCGGGTTTTGCCGTTTCATCAATTATCAAATTTAAAAACAGATAATTGGAACTTTCAACACGCACTATGTTTTCAAGTTTTACTCCCGGATAATTGATAACCGGTGAGGTTTCTGAAATTTTGTTTCCGTGGACCATCAATTGCAAATGGTGATTTTTCATGTCTGTCCACCAAAAAGGCGGGTCAACCCTGTCAATAGTTATTCCTTTCGCGGACAACAACGATGAGATAAAAATGAAAAAAAGAAAAAGAGTATTTTTGAATTTAATCATGCGTATAATTATTACCATGAAGTTGTTTAAAGTTAAAACAACTTCTATTTCAAACCGGGTTCAAAGATAACCATATAACAAAGACACAATACAGATACCGGGTTTTGAACAGATTGTTAAAGGATTTATTGATACCGGGTTTTGAAAAGGGGTTATTGCAATCGTTTGAAACGAGTATAAAGTTTCGCTCTTCTTATTAATTAAAGGTCATAACCCAGGTTGATTGGTTTAAGAGTAATTATTCGCGAGTTTATTAAGTATTTTTGTGCCTTAAACAGCGAACCACAAATTATGAACGAAAAAAGCCGTCTGTACAACTATTGGCAAGAGTTATATCCGGAAAGGGGAACAGAAAAGTTAGACAATTTTTTGCAACAAACCACACCGGTCAAGGCAGATGATGATATAAACGACTGGTACAAAGATGCCGTTGTTTATTCGCTTTATGTCGATCTTTTTGCCAACGATATTGAGGGGTTAACGGGGAAACTGGATTACTTGCAGGATTTGGGAGTTACCTGTTTGTGGTTGCTTCCGGTACTGGATTCGCCCATGCGCGATGCCGGTTTTGATGTCCGTAACTACGACCGCATTCGTCATGAGTTGTTGGGTTTGCCGCAATCTTTTTCAAAGGAGGAACAGGAAGCGATGTTCGGAGGTTTTTTAAACGAAGCGCACCGAAGAGGAATCCGGGTAATATTTGATGTGGCCATCAACCATACTTCCGATGAACATCCCTGGTTTCAACAATCGCGAAAGTCGGACGACAATCCTTTTCGTGATTACTATATCTGGAGTAAAACCGGAACTGAATATGCCGATGCCCGTATCATTTTTAAAGGTATTGAAGAGTCGAATTGGGAAAAAGAGGGTGAGGCTTATTTCTTCCACCGCTTTTTTAATTTTCAACCCGATTTAAACTATAAA
>CAZKGB010000110.1:0-6508 GCA_964551935.1 uncultured Lentimicrobiaceae bacterium
TCTGAGCGTATCGTACACACCCTCCACTACCACGTGCTGGTTTATTTTCAAGGTATTCGCTTCAAAATCGGGATAGGCAAGCTTTTGGGCAGGATCACCAATTAAAATAAACTTCCGGTCGTTATCGCCACCCACCACTTTCGAATTCATAATAACATCACCGAAGGCCGGGTATTCCCCATCTTTTTTAGTAAAAAGATTGTTTTTAAAGATAGCCATATTGAGTGCCAGATTAGCACTGGCATAAGTAGCCCTTGTTGTTGAAAACAGTGCTATGCCACCCCCGTTGGGATTTAAAAAAACCTGTTCTCCCGCCGAAACACGGGCCGGGTCGTCATACCGGCTAAACTCGCAGGTAGCGGTAATAAAGGTGGTAAGTTTATCCCAGTTTTTCCATGAGTTGATGTCGGCTAACTGTAAAAATTGTTCGTGCCCGAAACCAATTTCGCCACCATGCCCCGAATAGTTAAAAATCAGCGTTCCCTTTTCCATCCGGTTGTTAATGGCCTGATTGACCAGTGGTGCACGCTGCCCGCTGGGGGTTGATATTTGCTCGTAAGCATCCAAATAAATTTTATCAATATTAAAAACCGGGTAGGTGGTTTCGAGATAATCTGACAGTGTTTCGGCATCGTGCAAATGGTTGTTATAGTCTTCATCATCAGCCAAAAAAGTAATGGTGTTTCGCCACGACCCAAACGTTTCTTTTGTTTTTGTATTGTAATGAATAACTTTATCAACTGCCATTTGAGCCTGTTGAGTATTTACCACAGGGAAACGGCCGATACCAATATCCACTTTGTCGCTACCACCGGTTCCTTCGCCATCGTCGAGACATCCGAAATAGTCGTCGGTAGCCACCGAATTAATAATGTTAAGCGATTCCCACGATTCCCAACAGGGAACAAAATTGGTATTATCGCTTTTCCGGTTTTTGTAATCGAAAGAGGCGTCGCCAAACAAAAGGAGATATTTTAATTTTTTTCCCGGATCACTTTCATCATAAAGACTTTTCGCAAAATTACGAATGGCTGAAATATCCTGACTTCCGGAGGAGAACTCATTATAAATTTGTCCGGGAGTTACCACGGCATAGGTCAGCCCGTCGGTTTCGGCATGATACTCGGCAAGCCTGTTTGCCTGATCAAGAAAATCGGGATGAGCTACAATCAGGTAATCGATGTTTCGGATGGCATGTAAGTTTTGATTGGCAACCTCTTCGACAAACTCCACCGTTTTAAATTCACTGCCATCAAAAGCAACAAACTCCTTCACCGGTTTCACTATAGTTTTAAAGGTATAACTGCCTCCTGAGTAAGAGGCCGGAACTATTTTAGCATCCACCGGATCGGTAACATCCCAAATAATCAGGTTGTTGCTTCCCTGCAGATGGTACTCGGCCGTAGTTCCGTTGGTGAAAATATTACGGAACATCATTTGGTTGCCTGCCATAATTAAACTTCGATGAACATTAAACTCGAGGTAATCTAAATAACCTGTTGAGCTGCTGGATGTTCGCTGATACTGAACCTCAATGTTCATGTTCTCATTTTTTGCCAAAAAGGTTTTGCTTCCGGTGCCCATACGTCCAAAACTATATCCGTTACCAGGCGTTGCCGAAACCGGAATAGAAGTGATAAGTACATTATTATCTAAAATTCTAAAACTGGATGATGTAGGCGAAAAAGCTGCAAAACTGCCTCTGAAGTAGGCCGGTTCGGTGGTAATTATATTTGGAAACGAAAACTGAAACGACTGATCGGTGTTAAAATCGAACACCTCTCCTACCCACAACCGACCGGTGGAAGCAATATTTTTTTCATCCAACTCGTGCACGGCATAATCGATAAAGGAGTTAACGGTAACATCGGCATTGGCAGCAGGGGGTTCAACCTCCTCAATTCGCTTGGCCGGCCGGTTAAGTGCCGTGATAAAATAGTAGGCATAGTCGTCGTAAATATTATCCTGATGATCAAAGGTGTTGGTAATTTTATTCCAAACCCATTTAACAGGACCCTGCGCATAAAACAAAAGGTAGTCGCCACTGTTGAAACTGTTGTCGTCTTCTCCCACAACCTGAATAGGATTTTCAACCAGATCGTCATGGCGAAACAGATCGTTTTGCTCGGGAAGCAGTCCGCCGCCATTTCCATAAACGGCAATATTTTTCGCGTTAACAGAAACATCAAAACCCATTTGGCTCAGTTCGCTGTAGGTTATCTTATAAATACCACTCTCGGCGACCCGCACTTTTATCCAGTTCCCGGCCGACAGGACAGAATTGGAGGCGTAGCTTCCGAAATCAGATTTCAATCCCGTCACATCCTCTACCTTAACAACAACCGTAAACGAAAGCAGCTTTTCGTACTGTTTTAACATCGGGTTGTATCTCACCGGAACAACCTTAACCACGGCAAACGTTTGCTCGCGCGAGGTGCTTTTTTCAACTTTTACATTAAAAACCGTATCAATTTTTTTATTGGCCAGCAAACTGCTTTCTGTTTCCGTTAAACCGCCGGTGGTTATCGCTTTAATGGAAGCGCTAAGTGAAACCTCGGATGAATGAATTGGATATTGATTTTGAAAAAAAGGAATCGGGCTTTGGTTGCTGTAAAAAGCATTGGAAAACCTCAGCCTGTCGAATGAATAATTTTTGTCAACGCTAATATGTTGGATGGTTTCCCATTGAAGCTGCTCGTTAAAACTATAATTAACAACCTGAGCAAACAGGACAACCGGAGCAACCACAATAAAAAACAAGATAAAAAAGAATTCTCTGTGCAACATATTTAAGATTTTAATGGTCAAATGAAACGTCACAAACAATAAACGAAAAATGAACAGTTTTATTACCAACGAATATAAGACTAATTTATTATCGGCATAGTTGTTTGTTAATTAAGTAAAAAGCCTATTTTTGTGCTGTCGTTTAAGGAAAAAGGTTGTATAATTGTAGGCTAAAAACCAAATTTAAAGTATTAATGTATAAATATTTACGTTTTATTTCCATTTTTACATTTGTTTTAGTTTTATGGGATACCGGACGAGCACAAGATGCTGAGTTCTCGCAATTTTATGCCAATCCGTTATATCTCAATCCTGCTCTGGCCGGTGCTACGGAATGTGGCAGGCTAAACTTAAACTATCGTAATCAATGGCCCTCCCTTGGCAATGCCTATGTAACGTACAGCGTAAGTTACGACCAAAACATTCCTTCTATTAATAGTGGATTTGGTGTTGTTTTGATGAGTGACCGACAAGGCGACGGGGCCTTAACACGAAGTAATGCATCGCTGTTTTATTCTTACAAGTTAAAAGTCAGCGACCCCATTGTTATCAGCTTTGGTGTTGAAGGATCGTTTTATCAAGAATCCCTTCAGTGGGAGAAATTAACTTTTGCCAGCGACATTGACCCTACAACAGGTAATATCAATCCCAACTCTCAGGAAACTCCCCCATCAAAAACATCGGTTACCACTCCCGATTTTTCAGCAGGACTGGTTATGAATTACTACGATCAGTGGTTTGCCGGTGTTGCAGTTAACCATTTAACGCAACCCGACCTTTCGTTTTACGACAATACTTCCAGTAAGATGCCCATGAAATTTACCGTACATGGCGGAGTAAATGTTAACCTGTCGAGTGGAATGTTAGGTAATTTTAAGCAAGATGACTATTTATTGCAAGTAAATTTACTTTATTTGCAACAGGAAAAATTTAACCAGCTCAACGCGGGCATGTACCTTAATAAATATCCCTTTGTTATTGGTGCATGGTTCAGGCATAATTTTAGCAATCCTGACGCTGCCATCGTGCTGGTTGGCTTAACCTGGAATCATATGCGATTTGGATACAGTTACGATTTTACCGTATCAAAAATTGGCGGAAGTTCGGGTGGAGCACATGAAGTTACCTTTTCATGGGATTTTTGTATTTATAAAGGACAAAAAAGAAGAACTATCAGGGCAATAAAAGCACCCATGTTTTAGTTATTAAGAATTAGAAAAACAATTAAATTGGTTTAAGATGTTAGATATCAAAAAACTATTGCTATTATTAGTTGGATTTGCAGGCATTGCATTTTTATTATCATCGTGTAAAAGCAATGAACGGTCGCGCACTACGGGAATGGAATATAACAATCCGCAAAACGGTGGATTTGAAGTACCAAAAACCACTCAGCAAATAACCGGCCCCGGGCTTCAGTTAATTGAAGGCGGAACCTTTGTTATGGGTGCTACCGAAGGAAATCCTTTTTACGAACACAACAATATGCCACGCAGAGTTACCGTAGGCAGTTTTTATATTGACGAAGCAGAAGTTAGCAACCTCGATTATCAGGAGTACATTTACTGGCTCAACCGTGTTTATGGCGAAAACTACCCTGCTGTAGTTCATAATGCCCTTCCTGATACACTGGTATGGCTTAACAAGCTTTCGTACAACGAACCATTGGTTGAAACCTATTTTCGTCACCCATCCTATCGAAATTATCCTGTTGTCGGTGTTAGCTGGATCCAAGCCAACGATTACGCAAAATGGAGATCAGACCGTGTTAACGAACAATTGTTGATTGATGCCGGTATCCTCGATTACGATCCCGATCAAAAAGATGATAACAACTTCAATACCGAAGCATACCTTGCCGGCCAATACGAAGGCCTTGTTAAAGAAGGTAAAGAAGATTTGAATCAGGATGGAACCGGAACACGCCCTGTACGTTTTGAAGACGGTATTTTACTGCCTGATTACCGGCTCCCCACCGAAGCAGAATGGGAATATGCTGCCTACGGACTGGTTGGAAACACCCTTTACAACCGTGTTGTTGAAAGAAAAACTTATCCCTGGAACGGTGAAGCTGTTCGTACCGATGAAACAAAATATTATGGCAGCTTTTTAGCCAACTTTAAAAGAGGAAATGGCGATTATATGGGTGTTGCCGGTAATTTAAATGATGCCAGCGCATTACCTGCCCCTGTACTTTCGTACTGGCCCAACGATTACGGCTTATACAATATGGCCGGCAACGTGAGTGAATGGACCATGGATGTTTATCGCCCCCTTTCTCACCAGGATGTGTCCGACTTTAACCCCTTTAGAGGAAATATTGTTAAAGTTATCAAAACCGACATGGATGGCCATGTAGCTCCGAAAGATTCGTTAGGACGTATTGAATACGTAGAAATTGATGAATCGAAAATAGCCAACAGAGACAACTTCCGAAAAGCCAATAACATCAATTACAAAGATGGAGACTATCAGTCGAGCATCGAAATTGGTTCGGACTGGACCATGGGACCTGACAATGAAAACACCACCAACAACATGTATGACTACGGTAAAACCAGTTTAATTACCGATAAGTCAAGGGTTATCAAGGGTGGCTCGTGGAAAGACGGGGTCTATTATTTGAGCCCCGGTGTTCGCCGCTTTATGGATGAAGATAAATCGTCAGCTACCGTTGGCTTCCGTTGCGCCATGAACAGAGTGGGCAGCCCTGCCGGAAACGGAAAATAGAAAAAACTTAACTATCTTTACCCCGGTTTGCATTCGCTAATCGGGGTTTTTTTTATATGAACATCATCAAAACATTATACAGTGCTTTTATCAAATCTTCGGGTATTGCAACCGACTCCAGAGAAGAAGTGAAAAACACGCTGTTTTTTGCCCTGTCAGGCGAAAATTTTAACGGCAACCGTTTTGCCGAAACAGCCTTAAACAAAGGAGCTGCGCTGGCAGTGATTGATGACCCGGTATATAAAAAAGACGAACGATACTTTTTAGTTAATAATACGCTGGAAACCCTGCAACAGCTTGCACTACACCACCGAAAACAGTTTAATATTCCCGTACTCGGAATCACCGGCACCAATGGAAAAACCACCACCAAAGAGCTGGTAACTGCTGTATTGCAAACAACCTTCAACACGGTGGCAACCAAGGGAAACTTAAACAACCACATTGGTGTTCCGCTCACCCTGTTGGGCATCAGCTCCAACACGGAAATTGCCGTGGTTGAAATGGGTGCCAATCATCCGGGTGAGATTCGTTTTTTATGCCATTTAGCACTTCCAACCCATGGCATTATTACCAACATTGGCAAAGCCCACCTGGAAGGATTCGGCAACTTTGAAGGGGTAAAAAATACCAAAAAAGAGTTGTTCTCCTTTTTGGAAGTGAACAAAGGCCTTGCTTTTGTAAATGCCGACGATCCTCTTTTAATCGACCTTTCCGAAAAACTAAACCGATACACTTACGGAACATCAAACAGCCTTGTTAAAGGCAAAATAATTAAACAACAACCGCATCTGAAAATCGAGATTTCCACAGATAAAAAAAACATTACTGTATCAAGCCAACTGTATGGCAGTTATAATTTTCCTAACATGATGGCCGCCGCCGCCGTTGGAAACTATTTTAATGTTCCGCTCACAAGCATCCGCGAGGCGCTTGAACACTATATACCCGCCAACAACCGTTCGCAACAGATAAAAACAGCTCACAACCA
>CAZKGB010000110.1:6608-8023 GCA_964551935.1 uncultured Lentimicrobiaceae bacterium
GCTGAGTTTTTTACCGGGAATCCTCTCAGGGGAAAAACCATACTCCTAAAAGGTTCGCGCGGCATGCATCTGGAAACCCTTCTTGATCTTTTATGAAAATCTGGAAAACCATAGGATTAATGTCGGGCAGCTCGCTGGATGGATTGGACATTGCTTATGCCGAGTTTTGGAAAGAGCAGAACCGGTGGCAATATCATTTGATGGTTGGCGAAACAGTTGAATATTCTGACAAGTGGTTGCAAATATTACAAAACATTCGTGAATACAGCAAAAGCGAGTTACAATCTCTTCACAAGCAATTTGGAACCTTGATGGGCGAGTATGTCAACCAATTCGTACTAAAACACAATCTAAAGCCGAACCTTCTCGCATCACACGGGCACACGGTTTTTCATAATCCTGCTGAAGGATATACCTTCCAGCTGGGCGATGGACAAACCCTGGCAAGAGTTACAAATATTACCACGGTAGCAGATTTCAGGACGATGGATATCAGGCTGGGCGGACAGGGAGCCCCACTGGTTCCGATAGGTGATGAGTTACTGTTTAACGAGTACAACGCCTGTATTAACCTGGGAGGAATAGCCAACATCTCCTTTAAAAACAACCACGAAAGAGTGGCCTTTGATGTATGCCCTGCCAACCAATTACTCAATCGCCTGGCTGCTAAAAAAGGTTTCGCGTACGACAACAATGGGAATCTTGCCAAACAAGGCACGCTGTTGGAAACATTATACGACAAGCTATCGGAAGAGCCGTATTACTTAAAGCCCTTTCCAAAATCGTTGAGTAACGAATACATTGCTGAAAATTTTATTCCGATGATGGAAACGGCATCAGGAAGTGTTGAAGACAAATTACATACTGTTACCATTCACATTGCCGACCAGTTACAAAAAGCAACAACCTTTCTGCCAAGAAAAGATGAAATATATGGAGCACCCGTTTTACACCGCGAACTCCGAACCACGAAAGGAGAAATACTGGTTACGGGAGGTGGTGCATATAATCGTTTTCTGATTGAAGAGCTCAGTGAACTGACCTCTTACCGGATAAAAATCCCCTCTCCCCTGTTAATCGACTACAAGGAAGCACTGGTATTTGCCCTGATGGGTGTACTAAAAATTAACGATGAAATAAACTGCCTCGCCGCTGCCACGGGAGCCACTAAAAATAGCAGCGCCGGGATTATTTTTCAGGGATAGCACTCCCTTTTAAAATAAACTTATCGTACAAAAACAGGCCGATTATCGTTACCACCCCAATAGCTGGAAACAATATCCAGATTTTTTCAGGATGATAGGTATCCCACAAAAACCGCGTTAGCTGATCAGAGTTCATTCCCATCAGTTCTTCAGCCCGATGTACATAATCGTTTTGCGTAAACTTATCCGACATCTCGGGAATTGCCAGTC
>CAZKGB010000111.1:0-7946 GCA_964551935.1 uncultured Lentimicrobiaceae bacterium
CTATTACACAGGTAGCACGATTAACCTAGAAAAACGGATTTTACAACATCAAGCAGGAGAAGGTGCAAATTACACAAGAAAACATTTGCCCGTAAAGCTTGTCTATTTTGAGGAATTTGGACAAATAGAGGAGGCTTATAAAAGAGAAAGGCAAATTCACGGATGGAGTAGAAAAAAGAAAGAAGCACTAATAAAAGGGCAATTTAATAAGTTACCAGAGTTGTCAAAAAGTTATAAAAAGAGACCTGATGTATGAGCGCACCCTGAGCCCGTCGAAGGGCGCGAAGGGTTTCAGGGCGTCGAAGGGCGCGAAGGAAGAGAATTATATAGAAAGTAGAGAAATTGAGTTCTTCGGATTTATAAATTGAAGTAATACTTTTTTGTATCGTGACTTCGACAGGCTCAGCCACCGGTTACCTGAACCGGCATCCTGCGCAGACCCCTGAGCTTGTCGAAGGGCGTCGAAGGGCGTCGAAGGATGCGAAGGATACAGAGTTGTGAAAACCACAATCGTTAATCGTCAATCGTAAATAAAAGAATTGCAGGTTGCAGATTGGAGATTTAAGTTTTCAGATTTAATAGCAAGCCTACAATATAATGTGGCAAAAAAATATCAAATATTAACTCTATTTTTGACGGCTTAATAAATCGTGTGTTTCAAATAGGAATTTCCTTTAACTTACGATTTACGATACCGAAATACAATTTACGATTACAATGAATAACAGCCATTTATCAAGAGAAACCAAACAAAAGCTGTTAGCCTTTTACAGCGATTACCTAACCGACAGGCGCAAAGCCCGTTTCGAAGAAGTAATAAAATACCGGACCAGACACATCACGGTGGTTTTGGAGGATGTGTTTCAATCGCACAACGCCAGTGCCGTATTACGAAGTTGTGATTTAACGGGCATTCAGGATGTGCACGCCATTGAAAACCGGAACGAGTACGATGTGAATACCGAAATTGATATGGGCAGCTCCAAATGGCTTAACCTGTATCGGTACAACCAACAAGAGCACAACACGTTGGATGCTTTTAACAGGCTTCGCGAGAAGGGCTACCGAATTGTAGCCACCACACCTCATAAAAATGATTTCACACCCGACACCTTGCCTCTGGAGGGTAAATTCGCCCTTGTGTTCGGCACCGAACTCACGGGATTATCCGACATAGCCATCGAGCAAGCCGACCAATTCCTGCGTATTCCCATGTATGGTTTTACCGAAAGTTACAACATCTCCGTTTCGGCTGCCCTTACCATGTTTACCCTATCTGAAAGGATGAGAAAAAGCAATATTCAATGGCAGTTATCCGACGAAGAGCGTGAAAACATTTTACTGGAATGGTCGCGTAAGTCGGTACGGTCGGCAGAAAATCTGGAAAAAGAATTTTTAAAAAGGATATCTGTTAAAAATTAGTTTAAGATTTTCTTAACACAAACTCGCTTGACAATCATTTTTTTAATAATTTTACCAAATTCATTATTGAATTTTATTAATTATTAAAATCAACAGATATGGGAAAAGGCGATAAAAAAACAAAACGCGGTAAAATTGTAAACGGTTCGTACGGTGCTAGACGTTTAAGGAAGAAAAAAAGTGTTGCCTATGTAGCCCCTGTTAAAAAAGAGGAAGCTCCTGTTGTGGAAGAGGCAGAAAAAAAGCCGGCAAAGAAAGCTCCGGCTAAAAAAGCCGCTACCAAAAAAGCTCCCGCTAAAAAGGCTACAACAACCGCAAAAAAAACAACAACCCGAAAGAAAAAAGAGGAACCGGTAGCAGATGCTGCTGAAAAAAAAGCTCCGGCTAAAAAGAAACCGGCTGCCAAAAAGAAAAAAGAAGAATCAAAAGAGGAATAAAAAAACGGGGCATTTGCCCCGTTTTTTTGTTAATTATTGAAAGTATGAACCGTAGGTTTTTTCTGCCCCTTGCTCAAAATAGGAATAACGCTTTATATAGCTATATGCAGTAACAAACCGTTAGTATTTACCGTTTTACTCAACAAACAGCAGCCAAACTTTAACTGCTCTTCACCTTCCTTACCGAATCTATCACTGTACCGTCAACCCATTTAATCACGGCAATAATTTCGTCGCTCAGCTCAGCTTTTTCCGGAACACCACATATCTCTTCGGCCTCTTCTTTAAGCTGTTGAATGGTTTTTATGGGAAGTCCTGAACCTTTAGTTTTTTCAATCAAATCCTCACGCAACGGATTGATAGCAATCCCCCTCTCGGTAACGATAACATCTATCATCTCGCCGGGAGCACAAAGGGTGGTAACCTCATCTCTGATAACCGGAATTCTGTCGCGGAACAGTGGAATAGGTAAAATGGTTGTTTTGGCAAAAAGGGTATTTTGCCACCCTCCTATCCCGTGTAACAGATACCCGTCGGAGTGCGTAACAACATTCGCATTAAAATTCAGATCCACCTCCGTAGCACCCAGCACCACAATATCCAACATCGAGGCAAAATTTCCTTTACTGTGATAGTTGTAAGATGTAAAGGGTGATGTCCAAACATGATTTGGGTTTTCGCGCATGGAGCGCACCCCGTCCAAATCAAAGGTTTGGCCGTCGAGAATGTAACCTACCAATCCCTCTTCGAGCATTTCAACAGGATATTTATTACTCCCGGCCCGGATAAACCGCGCTGTCCATCCGTTCTTCCTCAAAATCTCACCAAAATAATTCCCTATGGAGAGTGCTGTTCCTCCGGCACCTGCCTGATAACTGAAACCATCGTAGATCAGCCCGGCTTTTTCGCAAAATTGTGCCGTAAGTTCGGCAATCAGCAATCTGTCGGGACTTTTAGTAATTTTAGTTGTTCCCGAAATTATTTTTTCAGGAATACCCACTTTATCCACTTTTACAACATAATCAACATAGTTACCATTAATCTGCCACGGAATGGCAGGAAACGGCACCACGTTATCTGTTACCACCACTACCCTGTCGGCATACTGCGAATCACCCAGGGCAAAACCCAGCAACCCGCAGGCTGCATCGCCGTTAACACCGTTGGCGTTTCCAAACGGGTCGGCAGTAGGAGCTGCGATAACGGCAATATCAATATGCACTTCACCATCCTGAATGGCCTGATAACGGCCACCATGCGAGCGCAACACTCCCAGCCCTTTCATCTTACCTTCGGAGGCAAACTTTCCGAGAGGTCCGTTCATACTGCCTTCAATACGGTTAATGGTACCATCTTCGAGATAGGGTATCAGGTGTTCGTGGCAGGGAAAAGAGGCTGAGGGAAACCACCTTAAATCTTTAACGCCAAGCTCTTTGGCTATATCAAACACCCTGTTGGCCATAAGGTCACCGTTGCGAAAATGGTGGTGTGTTGAGATGGTCATTCCATCTTTTAACCCCGATTTTATAAGTGCTTCCTTTAAATCGGCAACTATTTTGTTGCCATCGTCAGGATAATCGGCACAGGTGGCAATGGGAGGACCATATTTTCGGCCCGTAGGACGATATTTTCCAACTCCCATAAAGGGAATATGTTCTTCGCCGTTAATAATGGTTGGCACCTCACGTCCAACGGCATTTTTAACCAGTTTATCGTATTTTTTCATTCTGTTCAATTTGTGTAGTTTTTAATTTTCCCAATCTTTTTCCAGCTTACCGGTGTTAATGGCCAGTTCAATGGTGGTAACCGCACGCTTTACTACAGGAGGATCGATCATTTTTGAACCCAGCGAAACAACGCCAAGTCCTTTGGATTCGGCTTCCTTAAACGCAAGATAAATCTTTTTGGCTTTTTCTATTTCACCTCTTCGGGAGCAAAATTCTCGTGAATCACATTTATTTGCCGGGGATGAATACACCCCATACCATCAAAGCCCAGCGACTTGGAAACTTTAACATTGGCCGCCAGCGCTTCCATATCAGCCACATCCGAAAATACCGAATCGATGGGTTGAATTCCGGCAGCCCGGCAGGCATTAACCACCATGCTACGGGCAAAAAACGACTCTGTACCTTCGTTGGTACGACGAGTTCCAAGGTCGGCTGTATAATCCTCCAGCCCAATGGCCATGGCAACTATATTATCGGCCGAACGGGCAATGTTGTACGCCTCCATCACCCCTTTGGCACTTTCAACAATAGGCATCAACCAAATGGGATTGGTAATGTTATGCTTATGCTTTAATTCATCAATTACTTTATTAACATTGTGGATATCTTCGGCACTTTCGCATTTGGGAACTAAAATAAGGTTGGGAGAATGAGGCACCAGATAGGCAAGATCCTCAAGACCCCGCTCACCCTGATTAATGCGAACCATGCGCTCGGCACCATAGAAATGCAACGTACGCAAGGCGTTACGCACCAAAAACCTGGCTTCAAACTTTTTATCGGGTGCAACAGCGTCTTCCAAATCTAAAATCAAGCCATTGGGATGGTGAATTCCTGCATTAATCATCAGTTTGGGAGAATTTCCCGGAAGGTAGAGTCGCGAAAATCGAAATGCCGATTTATCGGTAGCTACTCTGTTTTCATCCCTTTGAGATGGTAAAAATTCCTTTTTAATAGGAAGCACCTTTTTAATGGCCGCTTCTACCCTTGCTGCTATTACAAACTCCAATGCACCACCATCTTCAATAAAAAGACGTGCGTGTTCAATCTCGAAAAATCTGAGTATGTCGTTAACAAGCTTCCGGTTTGAGTTTCCGTAATAGGCATCTACCTTGCTGTTAATTTCAAGCTGTATCCCTCCCTCTTCCAGCTTCTCGAATTCAACGAAACAATCTGATTTAAGGTTCTTTCCTCTGTTTCCTGCTATTCCTGTTTTATTCATAATTTTTTACTGTTTTTAGAGAGACAAAGGTAACATGTGTTTTTAATTATTAAAGCAAACAGGATAAAAAGTATTTCACCCATCAGGATAAATCGTTTTCTTTTAAAAATAAATAGGTAAAATTAGTACAAAGCGCTTTGGCTTATTATAACTTTGCTTATATTTGAATGGTATTAAAGGTTTAACATTTTTACATCCGGCTTATGAAAACAATAGAGATACTCTTTTGGGTTTTAATGTTTTTAGTATTTTACGCCTACCTCGGTTACGGAATACTACTTTTTTTTCTGGTACGCATAAAGCGGATTTTCAAGGGGAAGCCCTCCATTGCAGACCCTGATTACGAACCGGAGGTAACCCTTTTCGTGGCAGCTTACAACGAAAAAGATTATGTTGATGACAAGGTAAACAACTCGTTTAGCCTTGAATACCCACAGGAAAAGGTAAAACAGGTATGGGTTACCGATGGTTCCGACGACGGCACACCGGACCTGTTAAAAAAGTATGCCGACCAAGGAGTGGAAGTCTATCACAAACCCGAACGGGGTGGTAAAATCGGGGCGATGAACCGGGGGATGGATTTTGTAAAAACACCTATTGTTATTTTTTCCGATGGCAATACCATGCTTGGAAAAGAATCGATTAGGAGAATTGTGAACCTTTTTTCTAATCCCAAAGTGGGATGTGTTTCTGGCGAAAAACGCATTTACGATAAATCGGGGGCTGCTGCCACCGAAGGAATTTACTGGAAATACGAATCAACATTAAAAAGATGGGATGCTGAACTTTATTCGGTTGTAGGCGCTGCCGGCGAACTTTTTGCCGTTCGCACCAACCTGTTTCAAAAAGTTGAAAAAGATACCCTGCTCGATGATTTTATCATTTCGTTACGAATTGCCATGCAGGGCTACACCATTCAATACGACCCCGAAGCCTATGCCATCGAAGCACCTTCGGCCAACGTGAAGGAAGAGCTTAAACGTAAAGTACGTATTGCCGCCGGTGGTATCCAGTCGATTGTCAGGCTGAAACCGCTGCTAAACCTTTTCAAATACGGAACGCTTAGTTTTCAATATATCTCGCACAGGGTATTGCGTTGGACCGTTGCTCCCATATCGCTGCCCATCATTTTTCTGCTAAACCTATGGCTGGCTTATGTAAACGGTTTTGATAACTTGGGCAACCTGTACACCCTCATCTTTTACGGACAAATTCTGTTTTACGTGATGGCGCTGCTGGGATGGTATCTGGAAAATAAAAAGATTAAAGTAAAATTGTTATACATTCCCTACTACTTTTTAGTTATGAATTACGCGGTATGGATGGGCATAAAGCGCTATTTTAAAGGACAACAAAGTGTAAATTGGGAACGAGCAAAAAGAGGATAAAAAAATGAGTTGGAAAATTAATTATCAATTTAAGGTTCTTAGCCTCCTGCTTGTTTTTCTTTCAGGATATCAGGCTAAGGCTCAACAACGTATTTGTGATGTTGAAATTCCGGCATCAACTTTTGTTATTGACGGATCGCATGGTGATATACACCCCGGTGATGTGGTATGCATTAAAGGTTCGACAAAGGATTTTTTGTTAATCCGAAATGTTAACGGCACTAATCAAATGCCCATTCAATTTATCAATTGGGATGGTGCGGTGATAATAAATACCGACAATTACTATGGGATTAAAATATCGCACTCATCCTATATTAAAGTCAGTGGAACAGGCACCGACAGCATTCAATACGGGTTTCAGGTGCAACGTGTTGGTGGCGGAACAGGCCTGGCTGTTGGCGACCTGAGTACCGATGTGGAGATTGAAAACATGGAAATTGCCAACACGCCCATTGCCGGTGTTTACGCTAAAACCGACCCTACTTGCACCGACTTTTCCTCAACCCGCGATAAGTTTACCATGTACAACTTTAAGTTTCATGATTGTTACGTTCACGACGTGGCCGACGAAGGGTTATACATTGGAAGCTCAAAATATTCGGGTCAACATCTTACCGGCGATTGCGATACCCTGGTCTATCCGCATGTTTTAGTCGGAACCCGAGTTTACAACAACCTTATTGAAAATACCGGTTGGGATGGTATTCAGGTTAGCTCGGCCGAACAAGATTGTAAGGTGTATAACAACACTATCCGCAACGACTCGTATGCCGAACACAACGGTCAGATGAGTGGTATTTTAATTGGAGGGGGAAGTCGTGCCGATGTGTACAACAACAAAATTTACGATGGCAAGGGCGATGGAATTGATGTTTTTGGCCTTGGCTCCATGAGGGTTTTTAACAATTTAATTGTAAGAGCCGGCAGAACGTACATGCCCAACGACCCGGTTGCCTTTAAACACGGTATTTACTTAGGAAAAGCCGTTACCATTGCCGGTGAAGAGAACAAAATATACAACAATACCATTGTTAGCCCCAAATCGTTTGGTATTACTTATGCCAACGACGAGAGTAATATGGGATATCTTATTAATAACGCGGTTGTTAACCCCGGCTACACCGATGCCGGTGAGAGTGCCTTTTACAACATCAATGTCGATGCCTCTCAAATTGAGCTTCTGAACAATTACAGCAGCAGCAGTGTTGAAGAGGCAAAGTTCCTGGATGCCCTAACCGACAATTACGACCTGAAACCAACTTCTCCGCTGGTTGACCATGGTGTTGAAATGACTGAAGAAGGATTGGTTTTTGATATCGACAGCCGGGTAAGGCCTTTTCACAATTTTACTGACATGGGTGCTTACGAATGTCAGGATCCTACTATTTCGGTGGAAGAGGTTGATGCGAAAAGCACCTCGATATACCCAAATCCTGCCAACAGCACGGTTTACTTTAAAACCCCTGATGCCGGTCAGATAGTAAAACTGAAACTATTCAACATCAATGGATTGCTGGTAAAACAAACTGATAACGCTACTTCGTTTGATGTTTCCGATCTTCCTGACGGGATATACCAAATGGTGGCCATTTATAAGGATAGAGAAAAATCGTATCCGTTAGTTGTAATGCATGAATAGCCACTTAAAAAATATTATTCCACGTAAACTTGGCTACCGGTTAAAAAATATTCGGTCGATTATCAGAAGCTATTTTTACAGAGGAGATAACAACTATTGCCCCAT
>CAZKGB010000112.1:0-7942 GCA_964551935.1 uncultured Lentimicrobiaceae bacterium
GCCGGCGAGCAACAAGCCGTTAAAATCGAAGGGTTCCATTTGGGAAACTCTCCGTTGGAATACACTCCCGAAAAGGTTTCCGGGAAAACCATCATCATGTCAACTACCAATGGAACCAAAGCACTAAACAGCTGTTTAAACGCCAAAACTGTTTTAATCGGCGCCTTTTTAAATGCAGAGGCTGTGATTACCGAACTGATAGAAAAAGAGGAAGAAGAGGTAGTGTTTTTCTGCTCCGGAACAAACAACAACTTTTCACTGGACGACGGTATGTGTGCAGCCCTAATGATTGACGGGCTGGTAAAACAACTGGCCCACAAACCCAATCTTTCCGATTTTGCCACCCTTCTGTTACAAGCATACAAAAGCCATAACAATCTGTCAGAATCCTTAAAAGCGTGTTACCATCTTAACCTTTTAATACAAAAAGGATTTAAAAACGATGTAACATATTGCCTGCAAAACAGTCTGTATAAGATAGTACCAACAATGAATTTAATCAGTAAATCAATCAAATAATTAAAATTAATTTTTATGAAACAAGTTACCCTGTTTATGTTAGCGGCTATTTTCAGTCTTACCGCTTTTGCTCAAGATTTAACACTGGTTCAAATCCTTAAAAACTATTACGAAGTAAACGGAATCGAAAAAATGAAAGATGTTAAAACCATCACCATCAATGGAAAGTCGGTGGCGATGGGACAGGAATTTCCATTTACCATGTACAAAACACGTCCGTCAAATTTCCGATTGGAGGTACCCATACAAGGAGCCACCATGTTACAAATATATAATGGCGAGAAAGGTTGGATGGTAATGCCCTGGACCGGCACTACCGAGCCCAAAGAGATGACAGAGGAGCAGTTAAAGGGATTTAAAAAAGAGACCGATATGGAGGGCCCGCTTTACAACTACAAAGCCAAGGGCAGCACCGTTGAGCTTGTCGGAAAAGAAGATATGGAAGGCTCCGAAGTCTATAACCTCAAGCTAACCGATAAAGATGGCGACATAACCAACTACTTTATCGATGCCGAAAATTTTGTAATCCTTAAAGTAAAAACAAAAACTACCATACGAGGCCAGGAAGTTGAATCGGAAACTTATTTTAGTGATTATCAGGAACAGGACGGTTTTGTTACCGCGCACAGCATTGAAATAAAAAACAATGGCCAAACAGGCCAAAGCATGATTATTACCGATATCAAATACAACGAACCGGTTGATGACAAGCTGTTTCAGAAACCCGCTTCGAAAGCGCCACAACCTGCTATCGAACAGAAGAAATAATATCCCGACGCGCCACCCGGAACCTAAGCTTTTTGTGATAATCTGAAGCTGTACGCTGAGTGCTTCCAATTTTTAATCAACCCCGAGGTTATTTTAAAAAACCATAAACCTTCATCGCTACCATGAAACATACCATTTTATTTTTATTTGTTGCTCTGATGAGCATGTCGGGATACAGTCAAACAAAAATCGACAAAAACACTTTTGGCGATCTCAAGGCGAGAAACCTTGGTCCGGCTACCATGAGTGGCCGTATTGCAGCCCTCGATGCTATTGCCGAAAACCCTAAAATTTTGTACGTCGGTACGGCCGGTGGCGGGGTTTGGAAATCGGAAAACGAAGGAACTACCTTTAAAAGTGTGTTTGACAAAAACATCCAGGCCATCGGTGCTATTACCATCGACCAAAAGCACCCCGACACCGTGTGGGTTGGAACGGGAGAGCCCTGGACACGTAATTCAACTTCGGTTGGAAACGGGGTTTACGTTACCCGCAACGGAGGCGAAAACTGGGAGCTTAAAGGACTTGACAGCACCGAGCGTATTGCCCGTATTGTGATTGATCCGCGCAACTCCAACACCGTTTATGTTGCCGCCCTCGGCCCGTTGTGGAGCAACAGTAAACAACGTGGTTTGTTTAAAACCACCGACGGAGGCACCACCTGGAAAAAAATTCTTTACGTGGATGAAAACACCGGATGCAGTGGCTTTGCCATCAACCCGGCCAATCCTGATATTATGTACGCCGGTTTTTGGAGCTTCCGACGCCACCCCTGGGACTTTGTCTCCGGTGGCCCGGGAAGCAGTTTCTTTATAACCACCGATGGGGGGAAAACATGGAAAAAAATTGAGCAAGGACTGCCCGAAAAACCCTGGGGTCGCGTATTTGTGGAGGTAAGTCCTGCCGACTTCAACACGGTTTACCTGCTTATTGAAGCCAAAAAAACCTCATTTTTCCGTTCACAAGATATGGGTAAATCGTGGGAGCTGATGAACAACAATTCAGGTGATGTGGGCGAACGGCCTTTTTATTTCGGCTTTTTCGTTCCCGACCCTGTTGACACCAACACCATTTACAAACCCGGCTTCGCGCTTCAGGTTAGCGACGACGGTGGTAAAAGTTTTATGGGAGCCTCGGTAAAAGGCGGTTCGTTTCACAGCGATGTACACGCTCTGTGGATAAATCCACACGACAACAGGTCGATGTATCTGGGCACCGACGGCGGCGTTTATCTTACCAAAGACCGGGCTGCCACCTGGCGTTTTTTCCGCAACCTGCCCGTTTCTCAGTTTTATCATGTGAGTGTTGACAACAATAAACCTTACAATGTTTTTGGCGGACTGCAAGATAACGGCTCATGGATTGGCCCATCCAAATCGCCGGGAGGCATTAGCAACTGCGACTGGGACAACCTAGGTTATGGCGACGGCTTTAATGTGCTTCGCGACCCTTCCGACAACAATATATTTTATTGGCAGTACCAGGGCGGAAATGTGAAAAGAATGTACCTCGACACCCGGGAATTTAAAGACATCAAACCCTTTACCGACGATGGAACCAAGTTGCGGTTTCATTGGAATACCCCGCTCATCTTTGGTGCCAAAAGCAAAGCGCTTTATACAGGCAGCCAGTTTTTGTATAAGTCAACCGACCGTGGCGACAGCTGGCAAAAAATATCACCCGATTTAACCACCAACGACCCGGCCAAACAGGAACAGGACAAAACCGGTGGCTTAACACTCGACAACTCGGCAGCCGAAAATCATTGTTCCATCTTTACCATCTCCGAATCGCCTCTGGACGAAAATATTGTTTGGGTTGGAACCGACGATGGTAACGTGCAGGTTACCACCAATGGCGGAAAAACCTGGAACAACACCATAAAAAATATTCAAGGTGTTCCGCCAACAACATGGGTCTCTTATGTTGAAGCTTCCCATTACGATAAAGGAACAGCATACGTTACTTTCGACGGACACCGTTATGGCGACAGAACAGCCTACGTTTACAAAACCACTGATTTTGGAAAAACCTGGACAAACCTGGCAGATAACAACATCGAAAGTTATTGCCATGTTGTAAAAGAAGATTTGAACAACCCGCAGCTGTTGTTTTTAGGAACCGAATCAGGCCTGTACCTTTCTATCGATGGCGGACAAATCTGGTCAAGGTTTACCGGGAACCTGCCCAAAGTATCGGTAAGAGATATGGTTTTTCAACCCCGCGAAAACGACCTGGTACTGGCTACTCATGGCCGCGGTATCTATATTATTGACGACCTTACCCCGCTTCAAAACCTCACCATGGATAAGGTTAACAGCAATATGGCCTGGCTGGGTTCGAGAACTTATAAGCTGGGAGGTATGGGAGGCTCACAAGAGTTCGACGGCAACGATGCCTTTGCCGCTTCAAACCCTCCCAACACCTTAATGATAAACTACTACCTCAAAAAACGCCATATCTTTGGAAAAATGCATCTGGAAATATTCGACCATGAAGGTAATTTGATAAAAACCCTTCCGGGAGGAAAACGAAAGGGCATCAACCGGGTTGGCTGGAATTTAAGCATGAAACGGCCCAAGGTTCCTAAGTCAGTACAAATTATGGGTGCTTTTTTTCAGGGTCCCTATTACCCTCCCGGCGAGTATCTTGTTAAAGTAATTAAGAACAAAGATACCATTCAGGGAACCGTGAAAGTTGAATACGATAACAATCCTCATCACTCGGTAGCTGACCGTAATTTACGTCATGAAAAGGTAATGCAGGCTTACAACATGTTACAGGAGCTTGCCTATCTCGACCTGCAAATGCGTGAAATACGAGATCAATCGATGACGCTGGCAAAAAAAACCAAAGGAAGTTTGCATAAAAAGTTGCTTTCGCTCTCCGCTAAAATAGAAACCATGCGCAAAGAGATTGTAGCGACCAAAGAGGGTCGTATTACCGGCGAGGAGCAACTTCGTGAAAGAATCGGCAACCTTTACGGAGGGGTTATCAGCTACCTTGGTAAACCCACCCAAACACAAATCAACGGGTTAAACGAACTCCGTAAAGAGATGGATGGTTACGTAGATAAAGTAAACGAAATCACCGGCAAGGAGATTCCTGCACTCAACAAAAAGCTGCTCAAAGCAGGAATCTCCGAAATAACTCTTACCGATAAAAATAGTTTTTTAAAGAGAGATTAAGTTACAGGCAATTACTTATCTCAACGGCCGGGTCAGTTTTGATCCGGCCTTTCTTTTCCACACCTAAGAAATAGCTGGTTGGAATTATTGGAAAATATAAATGTGTCCGCCGGTCAGCCCGAGTGGTTTTTTCTGACGTCAGGAAGAAAAAACAAACTAACATGTTGATTATCTTTTAATCAGCCGGCACCTCTTCTGCCTGTTCAACATGGCTGGGTTGGGGCATGGCTTTGTGAATGGTTAGCTCGTCGATAAGACGGGGGTCGTCGGCAAATTTATCGATGATAAACAGCACGTAGCGCACGTCAACACAAATGGTTCGTTGTAGCACTTTTTCGTAAGCCAGGTCGCCGCTCATGGCCTCCCAATTGCCGTCGAAAGCCAACCCGATAAGCTCGCCTTTACCGTTTATCACGGGGCTTCCCGAGTTTCCGCCGGTAATATCGTTGGTGGTAAGAAAATCGGTGATTAGTTTTCCATCTTCACCGTAAGGGCCAAAATCTTTTTTCTCGTACAGTTCTTTTAGTTTGGCAGGAACAATAAACTCGTCATTGCCGGGATCTTCTTTTTCCATTACCCCTTTAAGATGGGTTACATAATCGTAATGAACCGCATCAGCGGGATAGTAATCCAACACTTTTCCATAGCTGAACCGCATGGTGGAATTGGCATCGGGATAAAAACGTTTTGCCGGGTTGCATGGCACGAATACCGGCTTCCCACAAGCGATTTCCTTTTTTCATGGTTCCCTGACTTTCGCGATAACTACCCGAGGCTGCCATAATATTTTTCATGTAACCCTGCATCAAACCAAAAACAGGATCTTTCTCTAAGGTTTTTAATTTTGGTTCAGCTGAAAATGCTTTCAAGTTATTTGAATCAGCTAAAAAGGTAGTGGAGTAAACATAATCGGCCAGGGTGTTAAAATTACCTTTGTACTTTTGAACCAGTTTATCCAAAAGTTCGGGATGCATGTCAGCCGGCATTTTATCATAGTAGAGTTGAGTCATGGCGGTAAACACATCTTTATCGGTGGCCATGTCGTAGTTTTTGTACATCTCGGCTACTTTCTCCAGTAGTTTACCGGTTGTTTTTGTTATCCGTTTTTTAATTTTTTCCTTCTTCTTTTTATTTTTCTCTTTTTTTAATTTTTTAAGCTGGGTTTCTAATCCCGAAAGACTTTGAGCCATCGACATAACATCGGATCCCTGCAGTCCGGCCACGCTGCCGATTACAAGGGGTACAAAATGTTCCGACATCTTGCCATAAGCATCTTTGATGAGGGGCAGTGCCTCACCATATTTGGCTTTGTGAGAGTCATCAGCATTCAGCCACTCGGTAAAGGAGGCTTCAAAAGCTTTCTTTTTATCGTAAACATGATTTTTTTTGACTCCGCGCTGCTGACCCAGAAAATATTTCCACGCGTTGGCGATGCCGGCGTATTTAGAAGCGTATTTAATTTTCACGGCCTGGCTGGTATCCATGTGTTTTTTCCAGATTTCCAGTTTTTTCCCAAACACTTCAATCAGCGGGGGAAAATAATCATTCATTTTAAATTCGATACCATACGAAGTCAGGTACCGTTCGGTGGTTCCCGGGTAGCCCCATATCATGGCAAAATCATCTTTTTTAACGCCATCAAGTGAAATCGGAAGATAGTGTCTTGGCTTTAAGGGAACGTTGTCTTTTGAATATTCGGCGGGGGATCCGTCGGGAGCGGTGTAGATGCGAAAGATACTGAAATCGCCGGTATGACGGGGCCACATCCAGTTGTCGGTATCGCCACCAAATTTACCAATGGCTGAAGGAGGAGCTCCAACCAGCCGCACATCTTTATAAACCTGATAAACATACATATAGTATTCGTTACCGGCAAAAAAGCCTTTGATTACCACGTTGTATTTGCCACTGTCAGAAGCCTGTTTTTTCAGGCGTGACTCGATTTTTGAAACTATTTTACTCCGGTCGGCTTCGCTCAGTGTATCGTTGAGTTGTGGAATAATGCTGTCGGTAACATCGGCCATGTACATCAACACGGAAGCGCTCAGTCCCTCGTTGGGCAGCTCTTCGTCGAGTGACTTAGCCCAAAAACCATCTTTCAGATAATCATGGCCAATGCCGGAGTGCTTTTGGATGTAATTGTAACCGCAATGGTGGTTGGTAAACAGGAGTCCCTGACTTGAAACCAGTTCGGAAGTGCAAAAATAGCCTTCCGGGGTTGGCCCTGTGGAGAGACCCACGATGGCATCTTTTAAACTGGGCTGGTCGCGACTGTATAGCTCGTCGGCAGTAAGCAGTAACCCCATCTTTTGCATTTCAGCTATATTTAATGTTTTGATAAACATGGGAAGCCACATTCCTTCGTTGGCTCTAACTGTTGGTCCGGTAATAAAAAGCAGAATAACGCTTAAATAAATAAACTTTTTCATCACGAGAATTTATGTAATTAATAAATCAAATTAGTTATTTACAAAGATATTAAAGTATTCGTTGTTTTTATATCAACATGCCAAAACATATTAAAACTGTATAGATTTTATCCGGTAATGGATAATGTAACTGATTCTATTTTAATTATTTATTTTTATAACACCGGCAATCAACCCTATACACAATTGGAAATGATTATTGACAATAAATCACCTTAATTAATATTATAAAACTTACATTATGAAAAAACATTACTCTTTATTTATTATTATTTTTTTTATCGGAACATCATTAATTGAAGCTCAAACAAATGCTTCTATTGAAAACGATAATGTTCAATTTAACAAACCGGAAGCATCATTATCCCCTACGCTTAGAAAACATGGTGACAATACAGTTTATAATTCAGGTAGCAGAAGTTTCGGAAACATTTTAGATACAGTAACCCCTGGTAGTATTCAACCATGGGGAGTAGCATGTTCAGGAAAGTACCTTTATCTAACTGAATACTCCGGAAAATCAATATATCAGTATAATTTAGATGGAACACCCTCGGGATATGTGATTAATGCTGATTATGGTGGTCCTAATTGGATAGGAGACCTGGCCACTGATGATGTAAATATTTATGCATGTAATGTTGGGGGAGATAATGCTATCAATGTTTTTAATATAGCTACAGGTGCTTTGGTTAATACTATTACCGGTGATTGGACGGTAATTAGTAAAAGGGGATTAGCTTATGATGCTTCTGCTCATGAATTTTATATAGGAGGCTGGAATAGTAACCAAATTTGGCGTACCGATGCCTCAGGTAATACTATTGAAATTATACCCGCAGGTGATGTAGCCGGGTTAGCATGGGACCCTATTGGTGGACCTGCCGGAACAGGTAGTTTATGGGTAGTGAACAACGATCCGAGTGATATAGTTACTGAACTTGACCCAAACAATAGTTGGGCTACACTACGAACGTTTCCAATACCTAATGGTAGTGGCTACAGCGGAGCGGGTCTCGATATGAATTATGTTAATAA